>JAAENI010000127.1 GCA_024224595.1 Hyphomicrobiales bacterium | reverse complement strand
GTATCCATGGTGGTGTATCTCCTATGGTTGGGTTGCTGTCTCACAACAACAATTCAACCAGATACGCCGCCAACTTTCAAACCCTCAAAACACCAGATTTGACAATAACTCGCCGGACCATCTCGATGTCTTTAACCGGAGACCAGTTTTCGTCCCAGTTGAGCTTGGTTTCAAAATCCATTCCTCGCTCGTGTGCCATCTGCCTTGCCTTGACGATTTCATGCTCGTTATGACCGAAAACAACAAATTGCCAAATCAGATGCGGAAATTCGGAATTGTATTTCTTCTTATAGGCGTTAATTTTTTCAATATTTTCCATCACGCGGTCAAAATTCCCACGAATGCGATATTGTTCATAAGTTTCCTGGGAAGCGCCATCAATTGAGCAGCGGATATGGGTAAAGCCATATTTTACCAATGCTTCAAGGGTGGTTTCGCGAATATTGTTCAGATTAGCTCCATTACCTGCGGAGAGCTGGACATTATTTTCGTGGGCATACTGGATGATTTTCGGCAATTGAGGGTTGAGAAAAATTTCACCAAAATTCGAAAGCTCAATTTTGCGCACATCAGGGTTTTCATCAACAAGTAATTTGAAGTTATCAAAACGCAAAAACCCTAATGCAACATGCTTGTAGAGTTCACCCGTGGCGGTTTTACAGGTAGGGCATTTGAGTTGACACTGGGTCGAGGCCTCCAGACGAATACTCGTTGGTGTAATCCGGTTGTCATTTAGATTTACATAGGTGGCTTTGGCTTTTTCAGCGGATATGTTATTCAATTTGTCGACCTGTTACTTAATGTGATTAAATTGAAGCGCTTACTTTCATTTCGATGCACCAAATTGCGCAAGAGGTTCAGTAATAATTTGGGTTAAGAAAGGTACACATGTATATTCTCGATTTATTGAGGTCAAACTGCAAATACGTTAAATTGGCAAGTGGTCAGTAACTTTCATCCCTGTCATGAATGAATCTGTATCAACTCCCCTTGAACTCCGGTTTGCGCTTTTCATTGAATGCGGTAACGCCCTCAATCCAGTCCTGTGTAGCTGCACATTTACCAAAATACTCGGCCTCCATAGCGAGTTGGGTTTCCAGTGAGTTTGTTTGCGAGGAGTACATTAATCTCTTGATCGCAGCCAGAGACCGGGTGGCAGAATTGGCCAGCCTAATTGCTAATTTTTGTGTCTGCGATTGAATTTCTGAAGGATCAACCAGGAAATTGACGAGGCCATACTGATGGGCCGTCTGAGCATCTATCCTGTCAGCCAGCAGGGACAATTCAAGAGCCCGTCTTGTGCCAACAAGACGTGGCAAATAGTAAGACCCCGATCCGTCCGGGCTTGCTCCAATTGCAGAATAAGCGAAACGATAAACTGAATCAGTTGTGGCAATTGCAAGATCGCAGGCCATCATGAGGGACATGCCGATGCCAGCGGCAGCTCCTTCCACCGACGCGATTACCGGCTTGTTCATTCTTTGCAGCGAAATCAGCATGGGAGAAAGGTTATGGACACGTCGTTCAAAATAGGCGGCACGCTGGCTTGACGATTTATCAGTGTGTTCTGCGAAGTTTTTGACGTCTCCGCCAGCCATAAATGTACCCCCTGCACCACGCAATACCACGCACCGAACAGAAGTGTCGTGCTCTATGCGCTCAACTGCTTCAAACATTGCATGACGCATATCCAGGGAAAGGGCATTCAAGGCTTTTGGCCGGTTCATGGTAAGCGTTGCTACACCATCTTTTTGCGTTACCAGTAAATGATCGGTTGATTGTTGGTTCATAATTTTGTCTCGGGGTAAATTTCGAAACATATCGCCATTACATGTTTCAAATTACCATATTGAGGATTGTTAAACTGGTTTTTTACGCATCAGGGCCGTTCTTACGCAGTTTGCCACCATTGCGTCATCCTGTTTGAAAGCTTCATGATAAAATACGACTATTCCGTCATTGGGGCGTGATTTGCTTTCCCGCTTTGAACGAACCGTTGTACGAACATGCAGAGTATCACCGTGAAAAACCGGGTTTGGGAAATTGACATCAGTCATGGCAAGATTGCCAATGGTTGTGCCCAGTGTTGTATCGGTTACGCTCATGCCAATCATCAGGCCGAGTGTAAATATGCTGTTGACCAAAGGTTGCCCAAATTCTGTATTTGAAGCCATATGGAAGTCGATATGCAGTGGCTGAGTATTCATTGTTGCGTTGCAAAACCACATATTGTCGGCTTCTGTAATTGTGCGTGACAGGTTATGTTCAAATGTTTGGCCCTGCTCAAATTCCTCAAACCACAATCCAGACATCATATCCTCTTTTGGTTGTTTTCAAATGGAAGTTCCCACCCAATTTCGATATGGTCTGGTCGACAACCGGGAATGGAATCTTATACTGGTTTATGCAGGTCTACTGCAATCCTCAAGAGGGATTTAACCAAAACATTCCTATAATTGAGTCACCATCCGTTTTGAACCTGGACATTTGGTTATTCCCTTTTGCAGAAAATCTTCGATCTGTTCCCCGGAATATCCGGCTTCACTCAATATTTCCTCGCTTTGTTGACCTAATAAAGGCGGTGAAATGTGTGTGGTTGACGGTGTCTTGGTATATAGCGCGCCGGAGGGTCGGTCATTCGTAATTGCCGTTCCGTCGGGTGATCGATGAACTTCCAGAAACCTAATATACTCTAAAACTTTGGTGCTGAGATCTACAATACGAATGCCTTCCAATGCGCCTGCCATAGTTGTTATGCTTGTATGATCGATATGACTTTGGGGGGAAATTGCTATTTGTTGAATCTGGAAATTTGCTCTGCCAGTTCCAGTAGATTTCGTGCCTGTTTTAGATGGGGCATATCGAGCATCACCCCATCGAGGCCGACAGTACCAAGTCCTGGATTTTGTTCAAAAATTGCCACTACTTTTCTGGCGTGCTCGATATCTTCGACGGAAGGCGTAAACGTTGAATTGATTGTCTCACACTGGTCGGGATGGATAGCCATTTTGCCGAGCCAGCCTGATCGTAAATCGCTGGTACACTCTTTTTCCAGTTCATCGAGATTGCGAAAATTGACTACAACAGAGCCAACCGGTTGGGCGTTCACCGCACGGGCAGTGGCAAGACACATGGTTCTGGCATGCATATAGGGATAGTCATAATCGCCTGTATCGGGGTTTTTGTTACTGTGGGCTCCCAGCGAAGCTGCCAGATCCTCGCCACCCCAGGTCATGGCGACAAGCCGATCGCTTAAATCTTCAAGATAGCTGTGAAATGTCAGCAGTGAGGCCGCCGTTTCTGTTGCAATTGACAGAATTCTGGTTGAGCCGGTTTCAATATCTTCTCTGGTTTCAAGAGCTGAGAGATAATCTGCCAGACGATTAATTTCTTTGGCAGAATATACTTTTGGTAAAACAATGCCATCAGGCTTTGAAGCCAAGACTGATGTCAGATCGGACAGGGAAAAATGATGATCCAATGGATTGATTCTGATCCAGAGTTGCTGGCGGGAGCGGTCCGGGTTGTGTTTGAGAAAATCTGCACATAATTCGCGAGCAATATGCTGGCGATCATCAGCAACAGCATCCTCAAGGTCGAGAATGAGCGCATCAGCACAATTTGCCCGACCCTTAATCAGTTTTCTCTCACTGTCTGCGGGAACAAATAGCCAGGAGCGAACGATTCTCATTGCTAAAACCTCTGCTATTAAGAAGAACTCGATGTTGACCTTCGATTGATCATTAGATTTAGTAGAACAATGATCGATACGACAATCAATATAGCGATGTGGTCCGGGCCACGCAACTTATCCACGGCCTTGATGCGCTCTTTTGCGCAAAGGCGAGATTGTCAGGTATGGGATGAACCGTTTTATGCCAATTATCTGCTTGAGACCGGTCTTGGGCATCCGATGCGTGATGAAATAATTGCTGACGGAATTGCCGATTCAAAATCGGTTATTGCGGCTTGTATTGAGGCACCTATTCCACCACTGAAAGTATTTTATCAAAAACACATGACCCAGCATATGGGGCCAACTGTTGATCGTGAATGGATGGGTGGGATGACCAATGCATTTTTGATTCGCTCACCAGAACGGGTATTGGCCAGTTATGCAAAGAAACGACAGAATGTTGTCGCTGGGGATCTGGGTTATGGCAGGCAACTTGAACTGTTCCAGTTCGTCTGTGATCTGTGCGGTGAAGTGCCGGTAGTTGTAGATTCCACCGATATCAGAAAAGCACCGCAGGCAATGCTGATGATCCTTTGCAATCGGCTTGGTCTGGAATTTGACCCTGAAATGCTGAGTTGGCAATCCGGGCCAAGTGATGATGATGGCATTTGGGGCAAGCACTGGTATGATAATATATGGAAATCCACTGGCTTTGCGCCTCCGGACAAGGATCCAGAACCTTTGCCAGACCATTTGCAGGATTTGTGCGATCAAATCCTGCCAGACTATCTGGCAGTGAAACAACACAAGATTATTGCGGAGTAAATTGACTCATATTGTCTTGGTTAGCCGACTATTCTTAATTCTCTTGGGAAATTAGTCAGACATTCGATGCCATCCTTTGTCACCACAACATCGTCTTCTATGCGAACGCCGCATTCGCCACTTCTGTAAAGCCCCGGTTCTACGGTGAATACCATTCCTGGTTCCAGTATCTGGTCATCGCCTCGCATGATTTGCGGGGCCTCATGTACATCCAGTCCCAGGCCGTGACCGGTTTTGTGCCGTGCAAATTCGGCAAATTGTGAATTTTCCAAAACTACCTGAACAGCGTCATCGACGTCGTGGGTTTTCAAACCAGGTTTTGAGACTTGTTTACCGCGCGCATTGGCATTCAGCACTGTGTTGTAGAATGCGCGGTCAAAGTCTGAAACCTCTTCAATAAAGAATGTTCGGGTGATATCTGCGTTATAACCCCGCCAACTTGCACCAAAATCAATCAACAATGAATCGCCCTTTTTGACTTGATAGTCGATACGGGCGCTTGCGTGAGGCTGGGCAGAATTGTCAGCTGCTGCAACGATTGGATCGAAGGCCAAGCCATCTGCACCATGGGCAAATAACTGTCTCAGCAAGATTGACTCGATCTCTTTTTCTGTCTGACCCACTCTGACTTCGCCTAGTGTGGCTTCAAGTGCGTTTTCGGATATTTGAATAGCTTTTCTTAACTTGCTAATCTCATCCTCGGTTTTTATGAGCCTGATTGAAGAAATTGCTAAATGTGCATTAACAAAAGTCGCAACGGGAAATACTGCGCTCAAGGCCATTTGTTCAAAGACCCGCATTCGTTGTGCTTCCAAACCTATCTCGACGCTATCATTCAATTGCGGCAGGGCCGCTGCCGCTGATTTGAACGCTGCATCATAACCACCTTCATCCCGCCAATCAAAAATTTTCCCGCCAAATTGAATTTGGTCAAAGGAAGCCATCTCGAGATTGGGAACGATTGCAACCGGGTCTCCCTGGCGTGGAACAATGATAACCAGCGGTCTTTCCATCAGATGAAAATCACAATTGAAAATTCGTCTGAAATTGGCTCCTGGTACAAATGCCACGCCATCAAGTTGGGTTTTTTCCAATACCGCATAGATTGGGTCGAGTGTGTAATTCATTTTCTCTCACAAATTTTGATGAAGCCCTCAGTGCAGGGACAAACACTGGTGTCTTTGTCCGATAATTCCGCTCAAATGACCAGCCATTGCGAGCCTAATTTCAATAAACTTCGCTGATTTTTCTTGGATCCCACACTTGCGAAAATGAATTGTCCTTGATTTATCGGGATGGCAGACTCAACGAAACCCCTGACCAAAGATGAAGCAATTGATCTGCTCTGGACACAGCTATCTGTCAGGACATGGGAACATTTTCGGTTTGAATGTAGTTGGTTTCAGGAATGTTATATTCGATTGATGAAAGCTATGGTGAAACGGGTATTAATAGCGGATTGACAATTTCATTGGGATCCAATTGACCGGTTCTTTTGCATAAAACGCAGGTCATTTTTAGCTGTCAGGTGGATGGATAAAAATTTTCTGTAGATAGGTTCGTTTCAAAATGCTTCTGTATTCACCTAAAATCTGGAAAATGGCAATTTTATGTATTTTGAACTAGCCAGATTTTCGTAATTTCGCTAATGAAGGCGAAATCATATAGCCTCGAGCGGTTGTAATATTAATTGATTAGAGTGATCTGAAACCAAAGCCCCCACAAACTCGCCCAACGATAATTTTCCAATCAAATTAACCTTTCAACAATTGGTTGATTGTGATGCATGCAATAAGTGAAATACCATGAATATGCCAAGTTACGCGGAAATAAAAATAGAGCAGGTTGAACTGCAGCAAGAAATACTGCGACACCTAAAACACTCTTTGGGAAAAGATCCTGAACACGCTTCGACGTACGACTGGAGAATGTCTTTGTCATTAGCCCTGCGGGATATGATTGTTGAACCGTGGTTTGAGAGCACTCGTAAAACTTATGAAGCCAAGGACAAGCGGGTTTACTATTTGTCGATGGAATTCCTGATTGGGCGTTTGATCGAGGATGTTGCAATGAATCTAGGCGTGGACGAGATTGCCGCAACGGCTATGGAAGCATTGGGACAAGATTATCGGACTGTCGTTGCGGATGAACCGGATGCGGCACTGGGCAATGGCGGCCTGGGCCGTTTGGCTGCTTGTTTCCTTGATTCGTTGTCGACATTATCCATTCCGGCCTATGGCTATGGAATACGTTACGAGCACGGCTTATTTGAGCAGCATTTTGATAAGGGCCGGCAGATTGAGACGGCGGAAAGCTGGCTGGCTCAACGTCATGCATGGGAATTTGAAAGGCCTGAGGTATCCTATCAAATCAGATTTGGTGGATATGTAAGTGAAACTGAAACAAAGGTGACCTGGCATCCTCGAGAAACGGTAGTTGCTTCTGCTTACGATACACCGATAATAGGCTGGAAAGGTAAATGGGCCAATACCTTGCGCTTATGGGCGGCAAAACCTACCAAGGTTTTTGACCTGGAGAGTTTTAATCGGGGTGATTACATGGCTGCCAGTGCACCAGAGGCCCTTGCTCGTACAATTTCACGTGTTCTCTACCCGGATGATACTACTGAGATCGGTAAAGAATTGCGCCTGAAACAGGAGTATTTCTTCACTTCTGCTTCAATTTTGGATCTAGTGCGCAGATTTATCTCAGAAGGCCATTTAATTGAAACTCTGGCAGATTATGTGGCGATCCAACTTAATGATACCCATCCGGCAATTGCCGGACCGGAACTGGTGCGAATACTGAGCGATGAACATGGAATTGCGATGGAAAAGGCAATTGATATTGCACGCTCCTGTCTGTCCTATACCAATCATACATTGTTACCGGAGGCTTTGGAGCGGTGGCCTGAAGATCTGTTCGCAAGAGTTTTACCACGCCATCATCGTATCATCGAAATTATTCAGGCAGAACATCATGCAAAAACCAGTGGCGATATCCAGATCATAGAGGACGGCTTCGTCAAGATGGGGGAGTTGGCATTTGTCATGGCCCACCGGGTGAACGGAGTATCTGCGCTACATACCGAATTGGTAAAGCAGACTGTATTCAGCGAGTTGCACAATCTTCATCCGGAACGCATTGTTAATCAGACCAATGGTGTTACGCCGCGGCGATGGCTTTATTCAAGTAATCCGCCGCTGCGCAATCTGATTAACGATACCATCGGATCGGACTGGCCTGACAATCTTGAGAAGCTTGAGCAATTGGCTGACTATTGTGATGATCAGGCTTTTCAGACTGCGTTTCGTGCCGCGAAATTTAAAAATAAGCAACGCCTGGTCGGGTACTTAAATGCCCGCAATGAAATAACAATTAATCCCGAAGCGATGTTTGATGTTCAAATCAAACGGATTCATGAATATAAACGTCAATTGATGAATATCCTGGAGGCCGTGGCGTTTTGGAATGAGATACGCGACAATCCGCATGATAACTGGACACCACGTGTTAAAATATTTGGCGGTAAAGCTGCGCCTGGATATGTGGTCGCCAAGGAAATTATTCATCTGATTAACGATGTGGCTAAAACCATTAACAAAGACCCTGTGACCAAAGACTTCCTGCAGATTGTTTATCCCGAAAACTATAATGTTTCTATGGCAGAACTTTTGATTCCTGCAGCGGATTTGTCCGAACAAATTTCAACGGCTGGAAAAGAAGCATCAGGGACCGGCAATATGAAATTTGCGCTAAATGGTGCCTTGACAATCGGGACTCTGGATGGAGCGAATGTTGAGATCCGTGAACATGTGGGAGTTGAGAATTTCTATTTGTTTGGGTTGGATACGCAGGGAGTTTTTGATCGCCGCAAAGAAAAAGAATTTGCCAGAAATGCCATTGCTAAAAGCCAGCGGTTATCACGGCTGCTTGGACAAATTGTCGGTGGGACATTCTCAAAAGATGAACCTCACCGGTATAAATCATTAGTGGGTAATTTGTATGAACATGATTATTTCCTGGTAACCGTTGATTTTGATTCATATTTTGAAAAGCAACGCGAAGCTGATTCAGATTATCAGGATATTGTCAAATGGACGAAAATGGCGATTTTGAACACTGCTGGTATGGGATGGTTTTCTTCTGATCGTACTATCCAGGGTTATGCAAAGGATATCTGGGAAACAAAATCTCATGGGAAACCATCCTGATAGAACCCTGATCTGTTGGGGAGGGAAATTACGGTTTGTTTCATTTGCATACTGCCCTTGCCCGATACACTGCATCGCGCTACGCTCGGGATTTACTGGAGTTAAGAGGCGCTTTTGAAATTTATTAAGCCCAAAGATGCCGAGAATTTAATTAATGGAACATTAGGCGATCCATTTTCAATTTTGGGGCTACATGAATGGCAGGGGAAGGCGACGTATCGGGTTTATTATCCTGAAGTTGACGCCATAGATGTCATCAATATCAATTCTGGTGAGAAAATTGCCTCACTCGAAGAAGAAGATGGTGTCCCCGGATTGTTTGTCACTCAATTGGATAAGGCGGCTCCAGAATATCAGTTGCGCGTCAAGAAAGGCAATGAGACCTGGCTCACGGATGATCCTTATCGGTTCGAACCGGTGTTGGGAGAATTGGATGAGCACCTGATTGGGGAGGGAGCGCACAAACAACTTTGGCGAAAATTGGGTGCAAAAGTTATTGAACATGAAGGTGTTGCAGGAACGCATTTTTCTGTTTGGGCACCTAATGCACTCAGAGTTTCTGTGGTCGGCGATTTCAACAACTGGAACGGTCGCCAATACCCCATGCGAAAGTGTGGAGGAACTGGCGTTTGGGAAATTTTTCTTCCCGGGATTAGTGAGGGTTCTGCGTACAAATTTGAGTTGATTGATCCTTCTGGAAATTTATTGCCGCAAAAAGCCGACCCCTTCGGTTTTGGTTCGGAACACCCTCCAAAAACAGCATCAATCGTCCGGCGATTGGAAGGCCATTGCTGGTCTGACGGTGAGTGGATGAAAAAACGTCAGGCGTTGCAATGCGTCGATCAACCAATATCAATTTATGAGGTGCATCTGGGTTCCTGGAAGCGCAAGATGGATGATGGTGGTCGCTCATTATCGTATGTTGAACATGCCAATGAATTGGTCCCTTACGTAAAAAAATTGGGATTTACCCATATCGAGCTGATGCCAATCTCGGAATTTCCATTTGATGGTTCCTGGGGTTACCAGCCTATCGGTTTATTTGCTCCGACCATTCGCTATGGAACGCCCGAGGAGTTCAGAGGGTTTGTCGAAGCCTGCCATGATGCGGATATTGGGTTATTACTCGACTGGGTGCCTGGGCATTTTCCTGAAGATGAACATGGTCTTGGCCTGTTTGATGGAACTCATTTATATGAACACTCAGATCGCAAGGAAGGATTTCATCCAGACTGGAACACACTAATCTACAATTTTGGACGTCGTGAAATTGCAAATTATTTGTCGAGCAATGCCTTATACTGGTTGAAAGAACATCACGTGGATGGGTTGAGGGTGGATGCAGTTGCATCGATGCTGTACCGCGATTATTCACGTAAGGAAGGTGAATGGATTGCCAACAAGCATGGCGGGCGTGAAAATCTCGAGGCGATCGATTTTCTACGCCATGTGAATGAGATCTGCTATGGGGAAGTCCCTGGCATCATGACTGCGGCTGAAGAATCCACTTCTTTTCCAGATGTAACAAAACCAACCAGTGCCGGCGGGTTGGGATTTGGTTATAAATGGAACATGGGCTGGATGAACGATACGTTGTCCTACATGCAGGAAGAACCAATCAATCGCAAATATCATCATCAAAAAATGACATTTGGCATTCATTACGGGTTTTCGGAAAATTTTATTCTACCTTTGAGCCATGATGAGGTGGTGCATGGAAAAGGTTCACTGGTGAATAAAATGCCTGGAAATCACCAGGAACAGTTTGCCAATTTGAGGGCCTATTATGGGTTTATGTGGGGGCATCCTGGAAAAAAATTACTGTTTATGGGCGCTGAACTGGCTCAGGCAAATGAGTGGAACCATGATGCCAGTCTTGATTGGCATCTCTTGGAACACGAACTAAACCGGGGTGTGCAATCCTTGATTCGTGACCTGAACTTCCTATACAGATCAACACCCTCGCTGTATCAACTTGATTGCAGAGCGGAAGGATTCAGGTGGATTGAGGAAAATGACAGTGATCAGTCGATATTTGCCTGGCTGCGTTTGGGGTTGCAAGATCGATCACCTATGCTCGTTGTTTCTAATATGACTCCGGTTGAAAGAACCAATTATCGTGTCGGTGTTCCCTTAAAAGGGCGCTGGATTGAGAAACTGAACACAGATGCTAGAGAATATGGTGGCAGTGGGCGTGGGAATCTGGGATCGGTCGATAGTCAGAATATTGCCGCTTCCGGCCATGCCAATTCCGTAGATTTGACTTTGCCACCACTTTCAACACTGTTCTTTCAACTTGAGGGTAACAGAACTGCATCATGAAAATTCAATGGTGATAACAATAAAGATTCAAAAAGCAGAAAACGCAAACTGAACCGGAGCGTCTGATATGGATAGAGAAAGCCAAAGGCTGACACAGCAAACAATGGCATTTGTTCTTGCTGGGGGGCGTGGAAGTCGATTGAAAGAACTAACGGACAGACGGGCGAAACCGGCAGTATATTTTGGTGGCAAAACCCGGATTATTGATTTTGCGCTTTCGAATGCGGTGAATTCCGGCATAAGACGAATTGGTGTAGCTACTCAATATAAAGCTCACAGTCTGATCAGACATCTACAACGTGGCTGGAGTTTTTTTCGGGCTGAACGAAATGAATCACTGGACATTCTTCCTGCTTCCCAGCGTTTGGACGAAGATAACTGGTACAAGGGTACAGCGGATGCGGTAACGCAAAATATTGATATCATTGAAGGGTATGAACCAAAATACATTCTAATTCTTGCTGGTGATCATATCTACAAACAGGATTATTCCCTGTTGATCGAACAACATGTGGAAACCGGCGCTGATGTGACCGTTGGATGTATTGCTGTTCCTCGTGAAGAGGCAAAAGGCTTTGGCGTGATGGATGTCAATGAAGATGATCGCATTGTACAATTTGTCGAAAAGCCTGATGACCCTCCTGCAATGCCAAATAATCCGGACATGGCGCTGGCAAGTATGGGGATCTATGTTTTTGAAACGAAGTTTTTGTTTGACCTATTGAAGCGGGATGCCGAAAATACTGAATCAAGCCATGATTTTGGTAAAGATCTGATTCCGGCACTTGTAACCAAAGGCAACGCATTCGCTCATCCTTATTCGCGATCCTGGGTCAAAACGGAAAATGAAACTGAACCCTATTGGCGTGATGTAGGGACTGTGGATGCATTTTGGCAGGCGAACATCAATCTCACCGATTTTTCACCGGAACTCGATTTATACGATAATTATTGGCCGATCTGGACCTATTCAGAACTAACTCCCCCGGCAAAATTTGTTCATGATGAGGATGGGCGTCGCGGATCCGCGGTTTCCTCGATGGTGTCAGGCGGATGCATCATATCGGGTGCAACTTTAAATCGATGCCTGATGTTTACCGGTGTTCGGGTGCATTCTTACACAACGCTTGAATGTGTTGTGGCGCTTCCATATGTGCAAATAGGGCGAAATGTGCGATTGAAAAATGTCGTTGTCGATCGCGATGTCATTATACCGGATAACTTGACAGTTGGAGATGATGCGGAACTGGATGGTAAAAGATTTCGTAGAACTGACAATGGTATTTGCTTGATTACTCAGCCGATGATTGATGAGCTGGTTTGAATATGAATCTGCTTTTTGTTTCATCTGAATGCGCACCTTTTGTAAAAACCGGTGGTCTGGCTGATGTAATTGGTGCATTGCCAAGGGCATTGGCAAATTGTGATGTCGATGTACGAATATTATTGCCTGCTTATCGGGAATTTACCGAATTATTAAAGACCGGCACGCAAGTTCTGGCTATCAAGAAGCTATTTGGCGGGCCTGCCAGTGTGGTTGCAGTCAATGCAGATGGTTTAGATCTTTTGCTACTGCATGCTGCTCATTTATATGATCGTGATGGCGGTATTTATCAGGATAAAGACGGGCAGGATTGGTCAGATAATCATCTGCGGTTTGGCGCTCTTTCTTTTGTTGGTGCCAAACTGGCAGCAGAGGGATTAATTGGCTGGCAACCTGATGTTGTAAATGCCCATGACTGGCAGGCAGGATTAGTCCCGGCATACTTGAGCCAAATTAAAAAACCTGTCCCTGCATGTGTATTTACAATTCATAATATTGCCTTTCAGGGACGTTTTGACAGTCGATTGCGAGTCGATCTGGGATTGGATGAAAGGCTTTTTACCCAGGAGGGCATCGAGTATTTTGGTGATATTAGTTTCCTGAAAACAGGCATCGCCCTTAGCTCGAAGATTACAACGGTCAGCCCGACATATGCCAATGAACTGTTGTTGCCTGAATTTGGCATGGGCCTGGAAGGTTTGATGACCTATCGGCAGAAAGACCTGATTGGTATCTTAAACGGAGTTGATTTGGAAGTCTGGAATCCTGAATCCGATCCTCTGATAGACGCAAATTATTCAGTACGCAGTCTGGCGGGTAAAAAGGTAAACCGGAAGGAGATTGAAAACCGGTTTGGATTAACGCCGGCAAAAGACGCCCCTATCTTTTGCGTTGTCAGCCGGTTGACGACGCAAAAAGGGCTGGACTTGTTACTTGAGAGCGTTGATGAACTAGTTGGCCTGGGTGCAAGACTGGCTTTGCTTGGTTCTGGAGAAAAATGGCTGGAAGACGGGTTTGTCGAAGCTGCCCGCAAATATCAGGGATCAGTGGGTGTCATCATTGGTTATGATGAGCCGTTGTCACATTTGATGCAGGCTGGTTGTGATGCAATTCTCATTCCTTCCCGATTTGAACCGTGTGGTTTGACGCAGCTTTATGGTCTTCGTTACGGGACGTTGCCCGTCGTTGCAAGGACCGGTGGGCTTGCCGATACGATCATTGATGCCAACGATGCGGCGCTGGCAGCAGATTGTGCTACTGGCATCCAGTTTTATCCTGTTACCAGAGCAGCACTAATGCGTGCGATCAGCAACGCATGTGAATTTTACAAAGACAAAAAACTGTGGCGCGGCATGATGCGTCGCGCTATGCGACAACCTGTTAGTTGGGATCGTTCAGCTGGTCTTTATGCAAAAATTTATCAGCAATTGTCTGTAAAGACAAAAAGTAAAAGCCTCGAAAAATGAACGAATATCAATTCTCCGCTGGCGAACCTTTTCGCCTTGGCGCGCATCATGATGGCGCTGGTGTTAATTTTGCGGTTTTTTCTCAATATGCAACCCGGATGGACCTTTGTCTGTTTTCTCCAGATGGAAAAGAAGAACTCAAAAGATTGGCATTGCCTGAGTGTAGCGGGTCTGTCTGGCACGGTTATCTGAAAGGACTGCCAGTTGGCACTCTTTATGGATATCGCGCCCATGGAACCTACGATCCCCAACGCGGTTTCCGATTTAATGCGAACAAATTGCTGATGGATCCCTATACACGAGAATTGAGTGGTTCCTGGATCAACAGCGATGTTTTAACAGGATATGATGAACAATCGGAGGAACTGGATTTATCGTTTGATAGCCGTGACAGCGCATCATTTGTTCCCAAATCTGTGGTTTCTGATCCATCACTGTTCAAGGAATTTATCAACCCCAACCTGCCGGAGGGCGATCACGGGGATACCTTGTTTTCGCCTGCAAATGATGCATGTGAGTTGATTTATGAAGCACATGTCAAGGGCTTGACCCAACAGCATGATCTTGTGCCAAATGAAGTCAAAGGAACCTATGAGGGATTAGCATGCGATGAAATGATACGACATTACCAGGCGTTGGGTGTCACAACACTGGAATTGCTACCGGTTCATTCTTTTGTGAACGACAGGTTTTTACTGGAGCGAGGATTGGTTAACTACTGGGGTTACAATACGATTGGTTTTTTTGCGCCTGAACCGCGATATTTTGGACCCGATGGCCTCATCGGATTTCGCAAAATGGCACAAAAATTGAATTCTAATGGCATCAAAGTCATTTTGGACGTGGTCTACAATCATACAGCAGAGGGTGATCATTGCGGTCCGACTCTTAGTTATCGCGGACTGGACAATCATTCCTACTACCGTCTGGAAAAAGATCAACCCAGCCGATATGTGAATGATACCGGATGCGGAAATACACTCAATATTGCCCATCCTTTTGTCTTGCGAATGGTGCTGGACAGTTTGCGTTTCTGGGTCGAATGCATGGGAGTTGATGGGTTTCGTTTCGACCTGGCTACTACATTGGGTCGCGAAGATCACGGATTTGATATCAATGGAGGATTCTTTGACGCATTGCGCCAAGATCCGGTATTATCGAAAGTGCGTTTGATTGCCGAACCGTGGGACATTGGGCCGGGCGGGTATCAACTGGGTGAATTTTCCCCCGAATTTTCAGAATGGAATGATCAGTTTCGGGACAGTGTGCGCAAATTCTGGAAAAGTGATGCAAATGGTGCCCAGGAAATTGCTTCGGGCCTGCTTGGATCGGCCAGCTATTTTGATCGGGTTGGGAGACGTTCTAATGCATCCCTGAACTTTGTCAGTGCCCATGATGGTTTTACTCTTGCTGATACCTGTCGCTATGTTGAACGCCACAATCTGGATAATGGTGAGGATAATCGCGATGGGCATCATACCAATCACAGTGATAATTTTGGCGTAGAAGGGGAAAGCGATGATGCCGAAATTATGGCCATGCGAGCCCAAAGGCAACGCAATATTCTGGCGATTTTATTTTTAGCCCAAGGTAGCCCAATGCTTTTGGCCGGTGATGAAATTGGTAATTCTCAAAAAGGTAACAACAATGCTTACTGTCAGGATAATGAAACTGGGTGGATAAACTGGCAGCAAGCAGACAAAAACCTGTCGGACTTTGTTGCTCGCCTTTCCGCTTTCAGGCGGGCTCATCAGTGTCTTAGTCAATCACTTTTCCTGCATGGAGAATTGCGTTCAGTTGATGGTAATCTGGATGTGAAATGGACTGACTTTGATGATAACCTTCTCAATTGGGATGACCCGGGACTGGGGCAGTTATGCGTGCTGATACGAGAGGCAGCGTTGACACCGGGCTATAGATATAGCGATGATGCGGTGCTGGTAGTGATCAACCGCGATCATCAAGCGGCAATGGTCAAATTGCCTGAACTCCTGCCGGGCACAAAATGGAAGTGTGGAATTGATACAGCGGATCATCCGGATAATTTGATGGATGGGGAATTCACCGGTTCAGTTTCAGTTGCGGGAAATTGTGTTGCCGTATTTTTCCAAACAGATCAAAAGGTTCATTGATGAGAGTTGATGATCATCTAAACGCGCTCGCCAAACGCACTGGCATTGTTGAATACTATCACGGATATAACGGCGAGATCGTTGAAACTAATCAAGATACCAAAAAGGCTCTTTTGCGAGCCAATGGTTTTGCTGTGGATAGTAATGTGCTGATCAGTGAGTCGTGGCATCATTTAGATGCTCAGGATCAGAATCGATTTTTCCCTGAAGAGCTGATCGTGCAATGCGAAGAACCATTTGAAACCGGATTTGGTGCAGGTGCCAAATGGCAGATACTATTCGAAGAACAGGAATCTCTGTCTTTTGAAGGATCCGCACACGAGCAAATTATCCTGCCCCCATTGCCTATGGGTATTGGCACCCTGACGGTCAATATTGACGATTATACTCAGGCTATCACGCTAATTTGTGCGCCAGTGAACGCACCGACTATCCTGGATCTGAGAGGGCGCAATAAAATTTGGGGCCTTAATACTGCGCTTTACGGACTGAGATCCAAACGCAATCAGGGGCTGGGTGATTATCGCGATATTGCAACGCTGTCTGGTATATCAGCAAATGCCGGGGCTGATTTCATTGGGTTAAATCCGGTTCATTCCATTGGCTATAGTGAACGGGAAATTATCAGCCCTTATTCCCCATCGCACAGAGGTTTTCTGGATATCAGGCATATTGCTCTTGATCATATCAAGGGCCTTCAGGGATGTGCCAAAGCAAAATCAATCCTCGCAGACAGCCTGGAGCAGGTAGGCAGGTTGCGGGGTTCAAAACTTGTCGATTACGATTTGCAAAGGAAAATTCATCATCAAAAACTGGAGGCGTTGTATGCGGCTTTTGTTGAGAGTGGTGAGTCCGATGCAGTAAAATTATTTCACCAATTTTGTCGTGAACGCGGCCAATATTTGGAGAATTTCTGTCTATATGAGGCTATTAGCGAGGTATATGGGAGCAACTGGCTTCTATGGCCGGCTAATCTTCGGGAAAAAGATTTAGTCGCCCTGAACGAAATGAGGGGAAGACTGGCTGAACGCATATCATTTCATTCCTGGTTGCAATGGATTGCAGATTTTCAAATCTGCGATGCGCAGCAAAGTTGCATCAACCACGGTATGGCTTTTGGCCTCTACCTTGATCTTGCAGTTGGTGTGCGCCATGGCGGTGGGGAAGAATGGTGTGAAATGGACACTATTGCTGGTGGTGTATCCCTGGGTGCACCGCCGGATATGATGAACATTGACGGCCAAAACTGGAATATTTCAGGCTATTCACCGCGAAAACTTAGGATTGAACAATATAGGGATTTTCGACAAATTTTGAAAGAAGCAATGAGGCATTGTGGCATCTTGAGAATTGATCACATATTGGGTTTTTTTCGAAGTTTCTGGATTCCTGATGATGGCAGTCCGGGCGGTTATATTAAACAGCCACTTGATGCTTTGCTGGCTCTGGTTGCAATAGAAGCAAAGTCCTCCAACACGATTATTATTGGTGAGGACCTTGGTCTGGTGCCTGAAGGTTTTCGGGAAAAAATACAAGAAAAGGGCATTTACGGTTATTCCGTCTTGCAGTTCGAAAAGGATCAGCAGGGAGGGTTTGTCAGACCGGATAATCTGAGAATACAGAGCCTTGCCTGTTTTGGTACACATGACACCCCGACTTTGACCGGATACTGGAACGGAACCGATATCGAATTTTGGAAATCTATTGGAGTGATTGATAGTTCTGAGGCTATCAATACATATGAGCAAAGGAGGCAGGATGTGAATACTCTGATGGGTTTGCAGGAAGTTGATTGTAAAGTTGAAAATCTTAATCAATGTGATTCCAAGGCTTTCACCGATAAGGTACATGGTGTGCTAGCAAGTTCATCGGCAGCGATGGTATCTATACAATTGGGTGATATATTGGGTGAAGCTGAAGCACAAAACTATCCGGGTACTGTCGATCAATATCCCAACTGGCGCAAAAAGTGTTCGAAAACGCTCGAGGAAATTGATGCCGGGCTTTTGCTGGAAAAAACCGGTGAATGTATGAACAAATCTGGTCGAGGCGAGATCCAACACATGACAAGGGAAAGTGCCCCACGATGACAATACAAACAATTGAAACGTTCCCAATTACCGGTCAGAAACCCGGCACATCAGGCCTTCGAAAGAAAACCAGGGTTTTTATGGAAGACGGTTATCTGGAGAATTTTGTGCAATCCGTTTTTAATGCGATTGATGGTGCGAAAAACAAAACTTTTGTCGTGGGTGGTGATGGGCGATATTATAACAAACAGGCTATTCAGATTATTCTGAAAATGGCTGCAGCGAATGGAGCTGATAAAATCATTGTAGGTCAGAATGGGGTAGTGTCGACACCTGCAGTTTCTCATCTAATCCGCCTAAACAAGACAAATGGAGGTTTGATACTTTCTGCCAGCCATAACCCCGGTGGAATCGATGAAGATTTTGGGGTTAAGTTTAATGGAGAAAACGGTGGGCCAGCAACGGAAAATGTGAGTGATAAGATTTATCACAATACGACGATCATCAATCAGTACAGGATTGTGAATGAAGAGGATGTTGATCTGAGCAAAATCGGCGAACAGCAGATTGGCGATATGATTGTGGAGATCGTCGATCCAGTTGCCGACTACCTTCAACTGATGAAGAAGCTGTTTGATTTTGATTGTATCCGGGCGTTGTTTGCGTCCGGTTTTTTCTTGCGCTTTGATGCAATGCATGCAGTGACAGGTCCTTATGCCAAGGCAATTTTGGAAGGTGAACTTGGTGCAGAGCCCGGCTCAGTGATGAATGGTGTGCCGCTTGAAGATTTTGGTGGTGGTCATCCTGATCCCAATCCGGTTTGGGCCAAGCCACTTGTTGATTTGATGATGAGCGGTTCCGCTCCTGACTTTGGTGCGGCATCTGATGGCGATGGTGATCGCAATATGATTGTTGGAAAAGGACTTTACGTAACACCTTCTGACAGTCTCGCAGTTTTGACTGCAAATGCCCACCTGGTGCCGGCATACAAAGAAGGTTTAGCGGGAGTGGCGCGTTCTATGCCAACGAGTGCCGCATGTGACCGGGTGGCAGAAAAACTTGGTTTTGAAAGTTTTGAAACACCAACCGGCTGGAAGTTTTTTGGCAGTCTTCTCGATGCGGGTAAAGTGACTTTATGTGGGGAAGAAAGTGCTGGAACGGGATCCAACCACGTGCGTGAGAAAGATGGCTTATGGGCCGTTTTGCTATGGCTTAATATTCTTGGCAAACGCAAACAGTCTGTAGTTCAAATTCTTGAAGAACACTGGCGTGAATTTGGCCGCAACTATTATTCCAGGCATGACTATGAGGCCGTACCTGTCGACGCTGCCAATCAACTGATGGATCATGTTATAGAAAATCTGACAGAGCTTCCGTCGAGGAGGTTTGGAACATTGACGGTTAGCAGGGCTGACGAGTTTTCTTATCATGACCCGGTTGATGGTTCAGTCTCCAGCCATCAGGGTATCCGTATCTATTTTAATGGTGATGCGCGTGCAGTATTACGCTTATCAGGTACTGGAACTGAAGGGGCTACTGTGCGGCTTTATCTGGAACAATATGTGCCATCTGCGAACATATTCAACCTGTCAACAACCGAGGTTCTAAAACCGGTGCGTGAAGCCGTTCTGGAACTTGCCAAATTTAGCAGTTATCTGGGTCGAACACGGGCTGACGTGATTTCCTGACACAAATAAATCAACCTCGCTCTGCATCATGTAAGCAATCAAATCATCCATGAATGTTGCAAATGTAAAAAGTGAGCAGTTTTATTCAGCGCTTCCATCATTTGATGATTTCTAAGGGGTGGAGGAATTCGATCAGTATGTTGAGGTGCCTGGTGATTGGGCTTTGGCGATCAGTGATGAGACTTTAAAACTTAATTTTCTCCACGTGGAATTCCTCATGAAGTTGCGGCCAAAACTTCGGGTAATAATTGGCTCAAACATTTTTCCTGGGCGTTTTTCCCCCGGTAATGCAATGGTTATGTGAAAAATTTCGAGTCAAAATAGGCGATTATGATGGTGCCCACCTATCGCCAGGAATTAATCGTCAGCACAGTTTTCAGAAAATATGACGGTGCTTTGCGCATGGTTCTGGATCTCAAACATAGTGAACTGGAAAACCTTGAAAACTGGCCCGAGGGAAAGTTTCAACTGAGCCGATTGATCCATGGTATATGGCTCTCCCAGTGCATAATGACCTGCATGCTATTTGATCTGACCCAGGCGCCATCTTCATCTGGCAGACGGGTCTGATGGCGGCTACGCTATACTTCAAGGCACTATAAACTGCGACGACCCAACGCTGGAGTGTGAGCAATGGACCGGCAATTGAATTGGGATAACAAGTTGTCTGGTAGTTTATCCGTGTCTGCGCCGTTTCCTGACCAGTTTCATTACCGTATTGATGGCCTGATTTTGTAATTTTCGCGTTTTTTCAACTGTCGTATGTTTGATACCGTTAATGTTGGATACATTGATGTTAGAAAGTTTGCCAGAAAATCCCTGGCCTTTGCGCACGGTATTCTTACCGTTGGGCAGGTAGTAATTTACAACCTTTTTAACTTTAGGGCCAGCAAAGGTGGTTACAGTGGGATCAAAAGCAACGACATAGGAAACGGGGATATCACGTTTTCCAAGATAGGACGCCATCTGTACAGAAGCATTTCCACCCAGTGAATGTCCCATAATAATGATCGGATAGGAGACGTTCTTTTCTTTTGAACGCGCAACAATATCAATTGCAAGGTTTTCCCAAGCCCGGTGATTATAGACACGGGCATCGACGCCTTTGGCTTTTAACCGGTCACCAATAACATCCATGCCTCTGGAATAAACATTGGCCAGTCCTCGTAACAGGATAATCTCTCCTGTTCGATTGACATGGGAAGCAATTTCTCGAGATGATCGGGTTTTTTTTCGGGCTTTGGTTGATCTGGATGGTTTAGATATTTTGGATGTTTTGCTCGCCGAAATTGCTATTGTTTCGCTGTTTGTTTTGGAAGTATTTGAACATCCTGTCAGTGCAAGAGCACTGACCAAAATCATTGCAAAAGTTAATCGGATTGGCAAAATAGGAAAAGACATAAATGGGCCCTGAGAAATGTGGGTAAATTAGTTGATAAATGATTCGGCAATCTAGCAATGGTCAGCGATGCGTTAACATGTATCAATTGAAACGGTAAATCAATGGTATTTGAGGAAGTTTGCCGGATGCTTTTGTGTGGATGTGCGAATTTGAAGATGTGTTGCAATTATGTTGCACAAATCCGGTTAAATGAAATTGTAAAAATGCCAACGGCCACTTTTTTCGAGTTCCCAACAAAGTGTTAAAAACAATTTCCGGGTCAGTTGATCAGTAAATTTCAGGAATGATGCGTTTTGTTCGCTGGCAATAATCTTTGTACTGATCGCCAAACTCGCCTTCCATCATTGCTTCTTCACGTCCAACACGGAGGAAAAACAATGTTCCAAAACCAACTATGCCTGAAAACCCGGCGATCCAGTTTGACAGCAGGAAGGGTTGCGCAACAGCCCATAACCAGAAAGCGGAATACATTGGGTGACGCACTTTTTCATAGATGCCGCTGGTGACCAACTTGTGGCCTTCGCGCAAATCCAGGCTGACCGACCACATAGCACCCAGTGCTTTGTGTGTGATGCGAAACAGATATAACGACCAGGCAAACAGGATAATACCGATAATGATCACAACCCAATTAGCCGCGTGATTGAATGATGATAGCTCACCAGAGAATATCCAAATCAATGGAATGATGCCTAATCCTGAAAATGAGACAATCATGGAAACATTTTCAACCGGACTGCGTGCAGTGACCGATATTTTGTTTTTACGCGATGTACGGTTCGGTCGATAGCGGATAGCCAGCCAGATTGCCAGTCCAGTAAACCAAAAGAGCTTGCCGACAAAGGCCGGATCTGTAAGCGAAAATTCCAAAATGGGTTAGCTCCCTGAATCAATTAATTGAGACTGGGTCATCGTGCAACTTACCATCAATGTCAATACGATTCATACTATCTGCATTTCTTGCGATATCCCGAATGGGAACTGGTCCAAAGCACTTCAGGAAAAAATCGAAATGGCAACGCTGATCCTGGTACATGATATATTGGCGATGGGAGCGGTAAAATGATTTCCTCATTTTCCGGTAACGTTGTTTATCCATTACCCGTGAGAAGCGCACTTCATCGATGTGAATTTCTGTTTCAGGCGATGCCAATCCCAATGTCAGGTTTGGCTCGGTACCGTGAAAAGCTATCAGGTCAATATGGGTTTGGGTTTCATTCCATAACAGATTAGGTTGTGACATGACAATTTTTGACATTTCACGCATTGAATTGGCCAAAGGTATGAGATTGATTTTCAACAAAGATGAGCCTAGGGAAAGAAAAGTTATCTGTTTGTTTTCGAGAATTTCGGGAGTATCGCGATAAACCCGGGCCAGTGCCTGAACAGCCCAAATCGTGCCAAATGAATGACCGACAATGATGATCTCATCGTGGTCAGACTCACTAATTTCCGAAGCCATTCTTGCAGCGAATTCATCGTAGCGTTTTTCAATTGCCGGATTTGTTTTTTTAGCGAGATCTCTGGCAAAACCCCAGTCGTTGATCGACAGGTTCATATAAAATCGATCGCCGGGCCACTTATTCAATATCATCACAAATAGCAATGCCAGGGAAAGTGTTGCAATCCAGCTTGGACCAAATAGTGCGTTGACCAGAAAGTCAGCGGTAAAATAGGACGCGAGGGCAAAAATGATCATTGTCAGGATTGGGTAAATTGTGAACACACCGTAGCGCCAATGTGTGCGAAAATACCGAAACACTGTTCCGTCTGTAAAGAAACTCAGGTATTTTGGAAAATTGGTGAAAAAGCTTTGAGGGTAGGGTTGCCCTTCATATCTTTCGATAATGTCATGCCAACCAAACTGAATAAGTCGAGTATCGGTTTGCCAATTTTTGCCCTTTGTTTGAAAGTTGCTGACTGCGAGATGATTTTCAGGTTCATCAACCTTGTCAATTTCATTGAATTCCACATTCCAGACTTTGCCAAATTTACTGCCATTTGCTGACAATCGCTCCAGTTGATGCGAGGGGTCTGTCGCCTCAAATCCGGGGTAATTCAGCACCAGCCTTGATGTGACCTTCTTGGGTTTGGATGCAACCACTATTTATGTTTCTCCATTTCAAAAGCTTTACTGTTTTTTCCGGCCAAACTATCTACAGGGTTTTGATGCCATCAACCAGATATTTCCATACATAATCTGAAAATGACCGCCAACATTCAATGTGAAATGTGTTGGTGGAGGTGCGCAGTAAAATTATTTCTGATTTACCCAACACTGTGCGTGTACAGGCTCCATTTGGGAAAACGTTCTTTGAGAGGTTTTGCGGGCATCCGGTGTTAAGAACATTCTCAGCTCCTTTACCATTTAATAGGATTGCTGTGTTCCTGTGAGAAACATCGACGACACAACATTGGGTGTCTGCCAGCTTCTTTGGCAATTTGTTGGGGCTGGATTCCAATTTTTCTAAAACTAGCCACTCATCGGGCCCAAGCCACATAACCGTGCGTGGGCCATTGGTGGTGGATGTTTTTGGGAGCGTGGGCAACATGATTCCAAGAATACCACTGACTGATTCAACCTGATCAGCGCTGGCCCGCAGAATCATGCGTGTATGGGCCGCGACAGGCTCTAGCAAAACATTGTTGGCAGCAAATAGCTGATTCTCCAGTGGATGAAGTCTGGGAAGGTCGTTCACAGGTAAGCTAGCCATTGATGCGCTCTCCTTTCTGATCGTAGAAAACCGTGCCGACTAATTCGACTTCAAAAGTTTCGTTTTCCATGGGCACATAAAGTGTTTCACCCATACGTGAATGTCCATTTTCGACAATTGCCAGTGCAATTGAATGACCTAACACTTCTGACCAATAGGAAGAGGTAACAAAACCTATCATTTGCATGGGTATGCTTTGATTGGGGTCCGCAACAATCTGGGCACCTTCCTCCAGTACAGTATTTGGTTTTTTTGTTTTCAGCCCCACCAGTTGTCTGCGCCCCTCGGCTGCCAGATCCGGTCTTTTGAGACCGCGTATGCCAACAAAATCAGTCTTCTTTTTGCCAATTGCCCAGCCAACACCTGCATCTTGAGGAGTGACCGTGCCATCTGTATCCTGGCCGACAATGATATATCCTTTTTCTGCTCGCATGACATGCATTGCTTCAGTGCCATAGGCGACTAAACCTTTGGGAGCGCCATGGGCGTATATTGCCTCCCAGACCGACTTTCCGTAGTCAGCGGGTATATTGATTTCAAAACCGACTTCGCCGGTAAATGAAACCCGCATCAGCCGACAGGGAATGCCGCAAATTTTCCCTTCGCGCACACTCATGTGAGGTAACGCTTCGGGTGACATATCGATGTCCTCAACAAATGGTTCGATAATGTCGCGTGCTGTTGGGCCATTTATTGCGATTACCGCCCATTGTTCCGAAGTTGATGTGAGCCAGACTTTCCAATCTGGAAATTCGGTCTGCAGATAATCTTCCATCATATTGAGGACACGCGGTGCACCACCAGTTGTTGTGGTAATATGGAAGCGATCCTCCGCCAGTCTTGCAATAACGCCATCATCATAAATGTAGCCATCTTCGCGACACATGATACCATAGCGACATCGCCCAACCGCCAGTTTGTCCCAGGGATTGGTGTACATCAGATTCATGAATTTGACGACATCGGGGCCAACGGCTTCAATTTTGCCCAATGTTGAAGCATCAAATATGCCGGCCACCTGCCGAGTGATCTTGCATTCACGGTTGACCGCGGCAAGCATATCTTCACCCGCTTTGGGGAAATACCAGGCGCGTTTCCAATTGCCGACGTCTTCAAACACCGCACCTTCTTTTTCTGCCCATGAGTGAATGGACGTGCGCCTTACAGGATCGAACAATTCACCACGAGAATGATTGGCAATCGAGCCAAACGATACGGGAGTATAAGGCGAGCGAAAAGTGGTTAAGCCCACTTGAGGAATATCTTTATTTAAAACCTGGGCGACGATTGCCAGACCATGCATATTCGACATTTTACCCTGATCGGAGGCCATCCCTGTTGTGGTATAGCGTTTGACATGTTCGATCGAATGCATACCCTCTTGCACTGCCAGACGAATATCGGTGGCTTTAACATCGTTTTGAAAATCAATGAATGATGCGGAATGATCATTCGGTCTGGCTTTACCTGGAATACCTATGAGGTGACCATCCATTGAGGGAGAATCTTCGATTTCCAGTTTTATTTCTTTGCCGACGGCTGTGCTGGCTTCGATGATGGCCTTCTCCAGATCGTTGGTCCCATTACAGGAGCCAACAGATATGCAATTTTGAGCATAAACATCCGGAATAAATCTCCCATTTTCTTCATCAAATTTCAATTTGCCGCGAGATTGGGAAAATAAATGAACCGATGGTGTCCAGCCGCCCGACATTAAAAGGCAATCAACTTCAAATTGTTGTCTGGCACCGCCATTCATATTCTCAACCTGGATTGATTTTACTCGAAGTCGTCCTGCAGTTGCGGTTATCTGGTGTGCCTTGAGGATATTGATGCCCAAATCATTAGCACGTTCGAGCAGTTCAGAATTGATGTCTGTGCGGGTATCAACAATGACAGGGATGTTAATGCCAGCTTCCTTCAGATCAAAGGCTGCCATCCAGGCAGAATCACAAGCTGTATAAATACCTGCATTGCGACCGGGTGCCACGCCGTATTGGTTGAGATATTCACGGGCCGCTGAAGCCAGCATGATACCGGGTCTATCATTGTCAGGAAATACAATCTGACGCTCAATAGCGCCAGTTGCCAGAATGACCTGACCAGCACGTATCTGCCACATGCGTTCACGCGGCAAATCAGTCGCTGGTGACGGCAGATGATCACTTACTCTTTCATTGAGGGTGACCATGTTTTGTGCGTAATAACCAAATGCGGTGGTGCGGTTTAGCAATGTGACATTGTCTAAGGAACGCAGTTCTTCAAGGGTCTGCGAAACCCATTCAGCCGCACTGATGCCATCAATTAGCGTTTTTGTTTCAGAGAGAAGTGATCCACCAAATTCAGGATTTTCATCACACAAGAAAATCTGTTTGCCGGTTTTTGCGGCACTTATCGCGGCAGTCAGGCCTGCGGCCCCACCACCAATAACCAGAACCTGGCAATGGGCAAAACGGTTGGCGTAGGAATCTGTATCAGCCTCCTGTGGTGATACTCCCAAGCCGGCTGCTTTACGTATTATCGGTTCATAGACCCTATTCCAGGCTGATTGGGGCCATTTGAATGTTTTGTAATAAAATCCTGCCGGGAAAAAACGGGACAGAGAATTGTTGACACTGCCAATATCAAATTCGAGTGAAGGCCATCGGTTCTGGCTTTTCGCATTTAGGCCTTCGAATACCTCTTGTACTGTCGCCCGCACGTTGGGTTGGGTACGGGCTTTGTCGCGGGAAATATCCATCAGGGCATTGGGTTCTTCTGAACCTGAGCTCAGAATACCGCGTGGTCTGTGATATTTAAATGAACGTGCAACCAGATGGATGCCGTTGGCGAGCAAGGCAGACGCAAGAGTGTCTCCTTCAAGGGCGGTTAATGTTCTGCCGTCAAATGTGAAACTGATGAGTTTCGCCGGGCTAAGTTTTCCCTTGCCGACTATGCGATTTGAAGCATTCATTGTTTGCCTCCTTTAACCGGTGGCAGGACCAAAGCCAATTGTTCATCAGTGATTTCTGGTTTTGGCTTTCCTGCCTCATAGGTGCAAATAAATTTATCTGAAACAGAGTGCCTCACAGCATTGAAAAAACGACCACAGCCGTTCAAGTGGCGCCAGCGTTCAAATACCAGTCCCTTTTGATTTTCACGAATAAAGAAAAACTTCTCAAAATCCGCATCAGATATTTCAGCGATATTTTCCGGTCGGGCGATATGGGCTTCGCCGGCACCATGAAATTCCAGTTCCGGTCGGTCTTCCTTGCAATAAGGACAATGTATTAGTAGCATTTTTTGACCTATAATTTTGTTTTGATTACGGCGGTCTTTTCGTCGCCAGTATTGGGTGTGCCTTTAGGCCTTAGTGAGCAACAGCGGCGGCTGCGGCTTCATCAATCAATCGACCGTTGGAAAAACGTTCAAGGTTAAATCCTTCATTGATTTTATGAGGTTGATTGTGGGCAATTGTATGGGCAAAGACATTGGCTGATCCGGGAGTTGCTTTAAACCCTCCCGTACCCCAGCCGCAATTTACAAATAACCCGCTGATCGGTGTTTTTGCCACAACAGGTGAACGATCCGGGGTGACGTCAACAATTCCGCCCCAGGAACGCAACATCTTCATTCGGGTGAATATAGGGAACATTTCACAGATCGCATCCAGGGTGTGGGTGAGAATGTGAAGTGATCCGGTTTGCGAATAGGAAGTGTATTGATCAGTTCCAGCACCGATGACCAATTCGCCTTTGTCCGATTGTGAAATATAGGCATGCACTGAATTTGACATGACGACACAAGGTATTATTGGTTTGATCGGTTCTGATACACATGCCTGCAGCGGATAACTTTCAAGCGGCATGCGAACACCTGCCATGTCCATCAACGAAGATGTATGACCGGCGGCGACCACTCCAACTTTCATTGCCCCTATTGTTCCCCTGTTTGTTTCAACTCCACTGACAGAACCATCGGTATTTCTATTGATACCTGTCACTTCGCAGTTTTGAATAATGTGAACACCCATCGCTGAAGCTGCTCTGGCATAGCCCCAGGCAACGGCATCATGGCGTGCAGTACCACCCTTTTTCTGCAGGGCGGCACCTACGACCGGGTAACGGGAAGTCCTGGAAATATTTAGCGGCGGACAGATTTCCTTAGCTGCGTTTGCCGTGATCCATTTGTTATCAACACCATTCAGTCGATTGGCATGAACATGACGCTTGAGACTTTGAACATCATGAACATTGTGAGCCAGCATCATAACTCCACGCTGGGAGAACATCACATTGTAATTGAGTTCTTTACTCAGGTCTTCCCACAAATTGATAGCATGGTTATAAATTCCGGCCGATTCATCGTAGAGATAATTTGAACGGATAATTGTGGTATTTCGTCCAGTATTACCACCGCCAATCCAGCCTTTGTCCAATACGGCCACGTTGGTGATGCCATGCTCTTTAGCCAGATAATAGGCTGTTCCAAGTCCATGACCTCCGGCACCAATGATAATGACATCATATTGTGTACGCGGTTCCGGGTTATCCCATTGTTTTTGCCAACCGGAGTGAGAACGCATGGCTTCGCGAGCCAGGGCAAAGACGGAATATTTCCGCATGGTAGATAACTTTCAATCAATTATTTCGGAAACTGCTGGTATTGTATTCATATATTCTATCAGCACACATAAATCATTCTTTTTACGACCTGGCTCATTGTCGACACGACAAAACAGCTGCCAAAATAATTAACACTCTGAGGCATCAAATTGGAAGCAAAAATTATCATGCTTATGTATCGCAGCAAGCAAATTGCAGAACATGTGAGCCTTGACATTGAATCTAACGCGGTTTACATCCACTGCAAATCTGGTGCGCTTGAAGAAGCGGGCTTTTTAGTTTATGGAATTTTGGTACGGTAAGATGAAAATCAAGAACTCTCTCAAGTCCCTAAAGGGGCGCCATCGTGCAAACCGTCTGGTTCGACGCCGTGGTCGCGTATACATAATTAATAAAGAAAACCCGCGCTTCAAGGCGCGTCAGGGTTAGTTCTTGCTTTGGACATATTTGTCCATTGAATCCAGTTTTTGCACAAAGTGTAATATTTGGCGTTTACGCGATGCGTTCACGCCAAATTGCGTTTGACCTATTGGTGTTGTGCGCTATCATAAATTTATGAAAGAAATTATTCCACCCCGGTTGCTCTTTTTTGTCACATTGGCTGCTTTTATCGCATTTATGCCCGACAGCACTGGTATTGCTCAGGAATCTTCAGACCAGGGTTTTAAACGTGAACTGGAGGAGAAAAGAAAAACAACTCCGCAAGAGGAAAAACCTGTTCAGCAGGTTTCGCTGGATGAGTTGTTTTCCAGATTGAAACTTGAGTCTGATGCCCAGAAGGCGAAATTCATTGAGAGAGCAATTTGGAACCGGTGGACGCAATCCGGATCTGAAACGATCGATTTGCTAATGAATTGGTCGGCTGCGGCCATGAAAGAAAAAAAATGGCCTGCGGCATTTGATTTGCTCGATCAGGTTGTCGTTTTGGCGCCGCACTATGCCGAAGGCTGGAACCGGCGAGCCACGTTATATTTTCTGCGCGCGCAATATGGCCGATCAATTCATGACATCGAGCAGGTGCTGAAGCTGGAGACCCGCCATTTTGGTGCCATGGCTGGTTTGGGCAATATATTGCAGAAACTGGATAATGATAAGAGAGCGCTGGTGATGTGGAAAAATGTGCTTGAAATTTATCCCGCTAACAAGAATGCCCAAAAATCGGTTAAATCGCTCGAGAAAAAATTATTCGGGCAGGGAATATAGATTCGGCATGCTATGGGCCAGAATTTAAAAAACGCCCAGATGCTGAGATTCTGGTTTGATCGCTGCTCAGCCACAACATTAGCGGTGCGGTGGCACAGTTTTCATCCGGCGGGTGTTTATTTTTTTCCAGCAGTGCCATTTATCCAATTTTCGTTAAAGTCTGTTCAGTGCCTATTACTGACAACAAAACCGATTGCAAGGTTACCATCTGCGCATCACTCGTGACTCATTTATAGAGACAATCTGAACAATTATTGCTATCGGTTTTCGAATGAATACAAGAAATGATAATGCGGTTGCGCCAAAATCTTTTGTTGATGGCACCCATCGCACGATTTCACCTGATGAAACACTGGCCAAAGCCAAGCCCTTTCTGAAACAGATGGGTATTACTCGCGTTGCAAACGTCACCGGTCTTGATCGGATCGGCGTGCCGGTTGTAACCGTGGTGCGCCCAAATTCACGTTCGGTTTCCATATCACAAGGAAAGGGTGCGACACTTGCGGCAGCCAAAGCATCTGGAGTGATGGAGGCTGTGGAAAGTTATCATGCAGAACGCATCGAACATCCGTTGAAATATGGCAGTTTCAACGAACTGTCGGCAAATCATCGCCTGGCTGATGTAACAAGATTGGCTCGATTAAACGACAGCCATTATACCAACGACTTGCCGCTATTCTGGATTGAAGGCCATGACCTGATTACGGATGACGAAGTTTGGGTTCCCTATGAAACCGTACATTCGAATTATACAATACCTTCGACAACCGACAGTGGCTGTTTTGTAGCAAGTACCAACGGTCTGGCATCGGGAAACCATATTCTTGAAGCAATGGCCCATGGCATCGCAGAGGTGATAGAACGCGATAGTAATACACTGTGGAATCTGCTGCCTGACAAGGTGCGTGCAAGGACACGGCTGGATATTTCAACCATTGAAGATGAATTATGTTTGGATGTAATAGCAAAGTTGCAAAGGGCCGATATCTCAGTGGGTATCTGGGATATAACTTCAGATGCAGGCGTACCCTCATTTTATTGCCTGATTGTCGATGAACGGCTGGAAAACGCGCATTCTGGAGCTGGCGCCGGTTGTCATCCCACGCGTGAAGTTGCATTGCTGCGCGCGGTGACCGAGGCAGTCCAGGTTCGAACAAACTACATTACAGGTGCTCGTGATGATTTAGAGAGGGTTGAGTACAGCGATAAGGGGATCGAAGCCAAGTTGGCGTGGGCGCGCGCACTGATGAGTCCTGATGTTGGAGCAGGTGTTGATTTTCAAAAAATAAAGAGTCAGAAATTCACCACACTGAAACAGGATGTTGAATGGTTGGTGGATCAATTAAAAGCAGTTGGGGTATCGCAGGTTATTTGTGTCGATCTCACCCGACCCGAGTTTGCATTACCGGTGGTGCGGATTGTGGTTGCGGGATTGGAAGGTCCGGATGATCATGATCATTATTGCCCGGGTGAACGGGCACATAGCGTGCTCGGGGTTAAACCGTGACTATCTATATATATGCGGGCCCAACAATTTCTTCTTCACAAGTGTGTAATTGGATTGATGCTGTTGTTTTGCCACCGGTTGAAATGGGCGATATCTATCGCATTGTAGCGACCCAACCAGCTGCCATCGGTATTGTCGACGGATTTTTTGATGGTGTCCCTTCGGTATGGCATAAAGAGATATTGTGGGCCATTAACCAGGGCCTGCCAGTATTTGGAGCCAGCAGCATGGGGGCATTGCGTGCAGCCGAACTACACACCTTTGGCATGTGTGGTGTAGGCAGTATATTTGAGGCATTTCGCGACGGAATTCTCGAAGATGATGACGAAGTGGCTCTGCATCATGGACCCGCGCAAACCGGGTATGTCTGCTTGTCCGAACCGATGGTCAATATCCGTGCAACTCTCCAGTCTGCACTTGAAAAAGGTATTATTTCTCAGTCGACATCTGATCGGCTTATTGTGGTGACCAAGAATCAATATTACCCCAAGCGCAATTGGAAAAACCTGATGATAACGGGTAGAAAAAACGGCGTTGATGAGAGGCAGCTGGATGTGCTCGAGCAATGGCTGCCTGAAAACCGGGTCGACCAGAAGCTAGACGATGCGATTGCGATGTTAAAAACGATGTCGGAATTTTCAACAGATGCAAATGCCCGCCCTGATGTCGGATTTAACTTTGAATGGACAGTTATGTGGAACAGGGTGGTTCGCTCGGGAGCAACGGAAGCGAAGGATAACCACGACCAAAATACAGATAGCTGGGTTGTTGATGAACTTCGCCTTGATCCTAACAATTTCAAACAGGTTCAACGCGGGGCACTTTCGCGGTTTGTCGTCGAAGATACCAATATCAGGAAAAAACCTGCGACAGACCTGAAGATTTTGCAAAAAGCTATTTCAGATTTTCGTCGCCAGCGAGGACTGTTCCTTAAAACCCAACTTGATGATTGGCTGATTGAAAATGACCTCGATATGGCTGGTCTGGAACAATTGATAGAGGAAGAAATCCGACTGGCAGAATTTACCAGGAATTCTGCCAATGCCCTGCGCCACCATCTTTTGGCGGAATTGCGTATGTCCGGCGCCTATAGTCAACTGGCAGTGCGGGCACGCTGCAAGAAACGATATTTTGAAGAGAATGGAAGTACGATACCGGCAGTTGGCAAAGCATCATTTGGTGCAATGCAATTGCGAATTCATTTTTTTGAAAATCATTTTAAACAGTCAATTCCTGATGATCTGGAGAACTTTCTTCTGGACAATGGTTATGACGGGGTTGAGGAATTTGACCAGATGCTGGCGCGTGAGTTTATTTTCAATAACAACTTTTCAAAAAATAATTAGTCTCGTTATACTTGGCAGCGATATCTGCCTGTTCTATTGTTTGCATTGCAATGGAGTGTTGTTGAATGGACCTTGGTCCCAAATTTCAGGGCAGGCACATGCCAACAGAACACCGCGGAACACGGTTTCTGCTGTTTCCTCAATTACCTAGCCTTGAACAACAAGGTGAGCCGGAGACGGTTTGGGTCTCACCATTGGCTGGCAGTGTAGGACCCGGGCCATCAGACGATCGCATGTATGTGATCGATCCAATCGGAAAAGAACAACCCTACGGCTATTATCCAGGCCCAAATGGAACAACCGTCCATTACAAACCACCCTGGAACGGGCCACTGCTTGAACCTGCTTTGCCAGACGAGGGTGGACATTTTGATCATCTGGAATTTGGTTCACCGCAATTTGAACAGGCGCATGCCTATGGCTGCGTTCGCTTCACAGTCGATATCTGGGAAGACTATCTGGGACACCCGATTGAATGGCATTTTGAGCCTGAATATGACCAGTTGGAAATATTATTTCTACGCGGTATGGACAATGCTTATGCAGGATATGGTTCGGTCGAAATAGGTTCATACACAACTAAAAAGGGTGATTTTGTCCAATTTGGCTTGAGTTTTGATGTTCTGGCTCACGAAGTCGGCCATCTGATTACCTATAGCCTGATCCACATTCCAGATGGCACGGAATTGCAGGATGAATATTTTGGCTTCAGGGAATCGGCTGCGGACATGGTGTCGATGATCACCTCACTCCATTTTGAAACGGCTCTCATAGGTGTTTTGGAAGCAAGTCATGGTAATCTGTATACCTATAATAGGCTCAACCGGTTTGGCGAAGTTTCCGACCTTGATCAGTTGCGACTGGCCTCCAATCAAAAAACTATGGCCGATTTTACCAAAGGATGGGTTCGCGAACACCAATTGGCGCAACCATTGACCGGTGCTTTTTTTGATATCTGGGTTGATATATTTCATGAAATTCTGGTTGAACGGGGGCTGATCACCCGTGAAGTGGAGGTACTTTCTGATCAACTGGAGTGGAACCCGGACTATCATGATGTGATGCAACCTTTTTTTGATGATGCTTATGCGAAAAATCCGCAAGGGTTTGCGATGGCGCTTGCGGCAGCGCGTGACCATATGGGAACAGCCCTGATCAGCACATGGCGACGGCTTGTTCCGCAACGTATCAATTATCTGGAAATATTGAGTGTGTTTGCGCAAGTGGACGAACAGATCACCGGTGGACGCTATGGGCATATCATTGCCGTTAACAAAGATCGGCGTCGCATTGGCCAATATGAAGTGGGGCCTAAATTGCCAAAATCATCATCAAAAAAGGAAGACAAGCATTCACATAACGGGCTTGGTACTGATGAGCACGGCGAGGAGTAAGAGTCTGTTCAAGAATACACAAGTGGGTTTGATTTTGCATAAATTGATCAATATCACGGATATTTTCGCAGCTCAGGGTGGTGCCCTTTGCAAGAGAATATTCGCTGATAGTGGGCAATTTAT
>JAAENI010000126.1 GCA_024224595.1 Hyphomicrobiales bacterium | reverse complement strand
GCGATTGGTCACCCCGGCCTCGTCGCCACCTTCCTTGAACTGAAAGCGCTTTGCGTCAATTTGCAAATTGTCAGGATCAAACATCACCGGCGCACCATCGATTGCCGCCAGTTCCGGCGATGATGATTCCGCCCGTTCGCCACCGACCAGTGCATCGGTCATAGCCTCGACTTTGGCATCGGCCGGGTCGTCAATACCGCGTGGCGGCAATAGTGGCGCATCGGCGCGTTTATCAACCAGCACCGGCTCCTGCAAATCGGGCTGCTCCACGCGCGCCAGGGTTTTGCCCATGGTTTCATCATGGGTTTGGTTTTGTCTCGATACACCTTCAGGCGACGCATATCTTGCTAATTTTCGAGCAAAGTCTGTCACCATCAATTCAGCATCAAGATAGTCAGCATGTTTTGCCCCGATTTTCTCGGCTGCACTTTTCATCACCTGAATTGGGTCGCCACCTAATCGCTCAACTTCACTAAAAATATAAAAAAGGCGGGCTTGCGCAGCTTTTTCACTAAATGACAAATTGCCGTCCGGGCTTTCTGGCAAATTGCGAAGCGCATATGATATCTCTGTTGAAGATTCGTCGAGCGTTTCTAACGGTTCAATTACTCTTATCAATTCGTCAATCTCGGAGCGCTCCACTGCATCACTATAAAACAGAAATTGCTTTTCAACTTCGGTAATATTTGCATCTTCCAATTCTGAAATATCTTTAACGCCGTGTTTTTTCTTTAATTCATTTTCAAATTTTGCCAGATCTTCGCTAAGTGCAGATAATTCCTCAAATACCTCCGCCTGATTATCAGCAGCCGCTCGCATAGCAATATCAACAGGGTCATTCGCCGCAATCAATCTTTTTTCCAGCGATGTATTGTCTGTTGATTTTGAGATTTGACTGCTTGCAATAGACGCATTCTCCGCCCGCTCGATCTCCATATGATCCATTGCGCCACGGCTTGGCGCGTCGAGCGTTTCCTTCACTGGTTCCAGCACCTGGGCTGCCTGTTCGGGATCATCAACCGCCTGGCGTATCGGCGCATCTTGCG
>JAAENI010000125.1 GCA_024224595.1 Hyphomicrobiales bacterium | reverse complement strand
TAACCCACACCGCTCATTTCCGGCAAATGGGTCATCATGAAAAGTAAACTATCAAGACCTTGCCTCGCAATGTATTTTGCCGGACCCCAGGCAACAATCACCCCCATGAGCATGAATATCAGAACGATATTTATGTTCGACAACTGCTTGATGCCCCGCTCCAAGCCGACATAGACACTCAGCGCGATTATGGCCACCACCAAGGCAACCGCGCCAAGGGTGAGTCCGAATGATTGTTCCACGCCGAAAAATGCACCAAACGATTCGGTGATCAACGGCGTGGTCAAACCGATGCCTGTTGTTGCGGAACCCAGAAGGCCAACCATGAACAGAATATCAATAACTCTACCTGGCACTTTTTGGGTGCTGCCACGCAAAATCGGTCGACATGCAGAAGAAAGGTTCAATGATGATTCATTGCGAACGTGATAAGCGTAACAAAGACAAACCGCTGGCAGACAATAGAGCGACCAACCGATGATACCCCAGTGAAACATTCCATATGAGGTTG
>JAAENI010000124.1 GCA_024224595.1 Hyphomicrobiales bacterium | reverse complement strand
TGACGTGCCAGGGGTCGTTTGCCATTACTGTCCACCGTGATCGGGGCGTTGTTGTTATGGACAATGCAAGTTTTCACAAGCGCCAGGACATGAAGAAGGCCATCAAGGATGCCGGACACCCAGACGCTCTCGTACTAAATGATACCTCTCCATTCTTCAGCCGCCGCTCACCTTATTTGGCTTGCGGCGGCTGTTTTAGAAAGATGGCCTTATTGTGCCCTAATGTTTACGCTTCAAACAACTCAAGGTATTTGCCGCGCCCGACAGGCGCGACAATCTCATTTGGAGAACATTTGCTGTTTTAACCAGCCATATCCAGTTGAACTGTTTCATCATTGAAGGTGATTTGTTCGAAATCATAGAGCAAATCAACGCTGTTGTCGCCCCAAACAACGATGCCTTCGCCATCTTCGGTTTTGTCCCAATCGAAGTCTGAAGCATTACCATTTATGACAAAATTATCGTTTCCTTCACTACCGACAAGATATTGTGTTTCGTTCACATTATCCTCGACCGTCATTGGCCCGGTTTGTGTTGGTGCAGTCGTTGATACCAACTGGTCATCAAATTGTAGTTGGGTTCCGGCGTCAAGAATTTTGAACCATTCGCCTTTCCAAACAACGATGCCTTCGCCATCTTCAGTTTTATCCCAACCAAAGTCTGAAGAGTTTCCGATCAGCTTGAATGTCGCGCCAGTTGCTTCATCAGGTGTGCCGGTTGTTGTATCGACAGCAACCGTCATGTCATTGCCGCCAGCTTGCTGCTCATAGAATTTGTTGTGATTTACAAATGTAGTGTCAAAAAGGCTACCAACTTCGTAGGTTTTGTGGGCTTGCGTATCACCACGTTGGGTAAGGTTGCCGTTTGCATCCTCAATGGCACCACCGCCCTGTGCATTTGCTCCCTTGTCACCGTTGCGAGCCACACCGTCACCATCGGCTGTTTGACCCCACAGGCCGTGCGGAAGAACTCCGTCTGCAGCAACATTGTCACTGTCAAAACTGATGTTCAGGTAGTCGCCATTTTTATTATCATTGGCCTTTAGCGCGATCGCATACTCGCCAGTATCAATTTTCAGCTCTTTCCCGTTCAATTCAACCGCACCATCAAGGTGCTTTCCATTGCCAGTGACGGTGTTACCATCAATTGTCAATTGACCCTCGCGGCTGAACGAAACCTGATGCTCATTGGTAACAACTGCGATAGTGCTCATAATCGTTGCACCCTTTGTTCCCCAATTGGAAACCTGAGCATTTACCTGAACACCGGCATCAGAGAGAATATTGTAAACTTTTCCATGCTCGCCATGAACATCATATTTACCACCTTCAGCGCCGGTAAAATGAGGGTCGCCCTTAATATCTCCGTCGCAGTGTATCGGTATATATTCAAAGCAGTAGTCATCACCTTGTTTCGTCACAATACCATCAACAAACTTAATTACCGTGTCAGCGGAGAAAATCTTATACCAGTCGCCTTTCCAGACCACCAGACCATTGCCATCTTCGGTTGGACCCCAACCATAATCATCCGAATGCTCGTTGATTTTTTGAATTCTACTATTAGTCATTTGATCTTCTCTCTCCAGAAATGCCAAATTGGCAATGTTGCTATCCACATCGTAGGAGCAAATTACATGCCAATCCATTCTGTCCCGTTTTGAAACACAGAACATCTCCGGATCGACTAATTATGGTAACGAAGTGGCCGAATTCTATTAACCCACACATCCCAAGATGATGAGGCAATTTAAGGCAGATATTGAACACATTTACCCACATAATCTATT
>JAAENI010000123.1 GCA_024224595.1 Hyphomicrobiales bacterium | reverse complement strand
GTCATCACCGGTGCATCAGATGAGCCTGCTTATTTTCGAGGAGAAGACTCCTTTTCATTTCAGTTTTGGGAGAAAATTTTTCTGAACAATGGCAATCTTGGCTCTGCCTTTTCCGGGGCAGCGGATATCATGCGGGGTTACCAGACGGCGCTGATTAATACAAACGGCAACAGCCTAACCAATGAAGCTGAAGATATCACAGCGGCAAACAGTATTATTATCCGCAGGGGGCAACCGATCTATGTGAAACCGGCACCCAACATTGGCAACGTAATTGACAGTCAGACATTAAACGGCTCGAATTCGGCAACCATCTGGGTGAGTAATGTGTATGACGCCGAAAGTGTGTGGGCCAAGATCATCCCGCCGGACATCAATCCGGATGTAGACGGAGTCCCTATCACCGACCTTCCCGCCATTGAGCTTCAAGATTCTGATCATGACGGCATCTATGATTGGACGTATCACAATTTTACTACAGAAGGCACATATACCATTATCACCAATGCACAAACGTCCCAGGAGATTTATTCGTATGTTCAAGGAGCTAAAGTAACTCAGATCATCCCATCGCCACCGGTTTACGCATCAGTCACTCAGATGAACGGAGACCAAAAAATTAGTCCCGACGACTATGAAAAAGATGACACCTATTCTCAGGCCAATGTCATCACGCTCAACGACCTGGATGTTCAGCCGCACAATTTCCATGATCTGGGCGATGTCG
>JAAENI010000122.1 GCA_024224595.1 Hyphomicrobiales bacterium | reverse complement strand
CGACCTTCGGTGGACCAATCCAGTTCATCTGCAGCGTTGCAAAACTTGTCCGATCAACCAGATCGCACTGCGTCTTGCGCCTTGCCGAGTGAACTGGCTTGGCCCATCAAATGCTTCCGTGTAAACAAGAAACGGTCTAGTGAAAAAAATCAATTCCATCGTTTTTGATTTGACGACATATCATCACGGGATATCTTGATCGGGAACTGAGAGCGAACGATTTGATCGACGCGAGATCCCAGATAATTTGGAAAATGAGAACGCATGATATCTCCTACTGCGTGGCGGCTTCTTTCCAGTGTGTCCCTGGACCCATCTTTTTCCCACGCATCAGTTGGTGCGCGATCCATTAGGGTGGGATAAAGATATTCAGATTCCATGAATTGAAGTGTTTGCGGATTCCCCAGAAAATGGCCCGGATCAATTGCAGCGCTTTTGATCACGTCGAGTGACAGAGTTTCGTCATTCACCTCAATGCCGCGTACTGCACGCAGAATCATTCCCAGCATCTCGTTGTCCATATATAGCGACTCAAAGCTGCAACCCATCAAGCTACCCATCATTCCCGCCGCCTCGCACACGCGATTGCAACCAGCAAGTGCTGCCAGCGTCAGGCTAATTCCTTTTTCAAGACCTGCCTGGGCATCGGGAATTTTTGAATCTGTCATTGCGGCGCCAACACTGTTGGGCAAATTATAGAAATTACCCATCTGTACCGCTGCGGCAGCCAGCAATGCCTGTTCGCCGCTTCCGCCAGAAAACGACCCGGTCCTCAGATCGGTGATAAAGGGCCAGGCTGCGAAAGTCATCGCACAACCCGGATTGATCAGATTGACGACAGCCAGACAAGCGAGCGTTTCGGCAATTACTTGAGTGAGTATTCCTGCCAACGGTGCCGGAGCAGTGGCACCGCTTTGAGGGGCAACGGCAATATCGCTTGTTAAGCCAAGACGACTGGCCTCAATTAAAACCTCCAGGTTTTCCCGACCAAACCGGAGCGGCGATACGATCGGGCAGCCACCAAAAATGCAAAACGGCTTTTTCATGAACCGACCTTCACCGCCCAGTGCATAGTCAAATAGTTTGATCGCTGGATTGATGAAATCTCGACTTCGAAATGAAAGGCAAAGGGGTTTTTCGGTTCCCGCGGTGAGAGAATAAACAATGTTCATGTCATGCTCAAAATCGTCCGTCAATTCGGTCGCAATCACCGTATCTCCGCACATATGAACATGCTCAAGTGTATCCGTCAGCCTTGTAAAGTCATATACATCCTGGATTGTTGAAGGACGGTAGGTTTTGGTCGCTGCCTCGAACGTTGTAACAGCTGAACCGGTAGTCGAAAAATGGACCTTTGTGCCGTCGCAATGAATGTCGTCTTTACCCGCCCGTTCACCACGAGCATATACCATATAATCCTTGCGAGCTCCGGCAATCAGGTCTTCCATCAGACTTTCAGGAAAACACAGGCGCCCGTACTTGTTAAGCGTGCACCCTTTGGGCAAAACTAACTGCCGTAATTCCTCGGTATGATCTGCAATGCCGACATTTGCCAGAACGTTCAGGGCTCCCTGGTGAATTTTGCTCATATCAACATCACTCAGCGGTTTGAACTGACCGCCTGATACTCCCGGCCAGACGGATTTAGCTGGTGACTTATTTTGACGCTCTTTTAGTCGACTGGCACGGCCAGCACCTTTACGGCGGGAGGAACGCGGATGGCCATTTTCATCGGATGAAGACTGGCTTGTGGAAGTTTTATTCATTTTATGTTTTCCATATTTCGTGCCTGTCAGTCCGCAGGAATCGCTGGTATTTCGCGGCGAAACAGAGCTTGCTCAATTTCCCTGGTATCGCCCTCAAAGTTTTGGGCTGCCAAATGGCCGGAAAAAACGGCATCGGCAATCAACCCTGGAGCCAAGGCATCACCAATTGCCTCAATATGTGTGATATGTTGTCTAAGTGATGAGAAATCTGCTTCTTTGATTGTGCTCAGCAAGTCATTATTGGAAGTTCGTTGCGTAACAAGTACAAGTATTTTGCATGCGACCAACTGGCGTCGACCACTGAAAAGGCATCTGGTTTCCACCGCATCATCTTGAGCACGTGCAACTATTTCGCCGGTTCGTATTTTCACGCCTTTTTTGATCAGACTGCTCTGCACGCGTTCCTGCTCGAGCGTTTGTATGGTAAAAGGTGACACGACACTTGCTGAGGTTATTATAGTGACGTCACTGAAAGTTGCCCCAAACTGTTCCGCGATAACCCCTCCCATATAACCCTGTTCGTCATCAAAAATCACGACCGGCAGATTGCCCGGATTTACTCCGTTCATGATGTCGTCGGGAGTATGAACTATAATATTTTCAAGCCCCGGAATCTCACGGCGATTGCTGCGGCCAACTCCATCGCGTCGCCACTTGGCACCGGTAGCAAAAAAAACTGCCGATGCATCTGTATCCACGATGTCATTCGCTGTCAGCTGGCTCAAGCGGAATATATCGACATTCGCTTTTTGATTTAATTCATAGAGCCGATTGTCGCAGACTCGCCGCCACGCCGATAGGCCATGGAGCCTGGATTCGTGCAATGCTCGCCCGCCAATTTCATCGGATGCCTCAGCAACCATAACATGATAGCCTCTGCGCCCCAGTTGCAGAGCGCATTCCAATCCCGCCGGTCCTGCTCCCACGACCAGTGTCGAACGGTCTGACACACGCGGCCTAATTATTTCAGGATGCCACTTGCGCCGCCATTCTTCACCCATAGTAGGGTTCTGGGTGCAGCGGATTGGAATTCCCAAAGTTTCGCTCGATACGCATATGTTACAGCCGATACACTCTCGTATCTCATCAACCCGGTCATCACGAATTTTTTCAGGCAGATACGGGTCGGCAATTGATGGTCTGGCGGCGCCGATGAAATCAGTCACCTTGCCTTTAACCAATGCTGCCATTTTGTCTGGTGAACTAAAACAACCAACCGAAACAACTGGTTTGCTAGTAATAGATTTGACATGCTTAGTATATGAGACCTGATATCCCTCCTCCAGACCAAATCTCGTCGTCAAAGAATCGTTTTCCCAGCCGGAAACATTGACGTCCCAAAGGTCCGGCAATTCTGCAAGCAAACTGACTATTTCATGGCCTTCCTCAACGGCCTGCATGCCATCCTCACCCATCAGTTCGTCAACTGCAAAACGAAACGCAATAGCGCATTTGTCACCTATGGCATCTTTCGTTTCTTCCAGAAGTTCGCGGGTCAACCGAGATCGATTTTGGAGACTGCCTCCGTATTCGTCGATACGCTGATTAAACCGTGGTATCAGGAACTGTTGTGCAAGAGTCATGCCGTGACCGGCATAGACATAGACAATATCAAAACCTGCTTTTTTCGCCCGTTTGGCTGCCTGCATGTGCCAACGCCGAAGTCCAATGATATCCTGCTTGTCCATGGCCCGGGCCTGGCGCGGGTAGTTTGTGTTCAACGACATTTCGCCTGGTGCCAGCGGTGGTATTCGCGAATAGTGATTTGTCGCGTGATAACCATTGTGGACCAATTCGATGGCTGCCAACGCGCCTTGTGCGTGAACCGCATCAACCATGAGGCGCAGTGCCGGAATGTCATGGTCGTCCCATATGCGCTGCTCAGCAAAAGGTGACAAATCAGAGCTAGGATGAATTTCCGTTTCTTCAGTACTGACCACGGCCCAACCACCCTGTGCCTTGACGGCTCTCATCGCTGCATGGGCTCGCGGTTTCAAATGACCCATTCCACAGGCATGCGGCACTTGATAAAACCGATTTCGAGCAGTTACCGGTCCGATTTCTACAGGTTCGAACAGAATGTCATAGGCATCAGCTTGAGATGACAATTGCGTGGCCTTTAGTGGGTGATTGTTAACATTCATGGCAGTTTGATAATGATAGGAAGAAATGTACTAGGGTTTCGCCTTCAGGTCGTTTGTTCTGAAGACGATAGCCAGACGAACAGGTTGAGCGGTGAAAAACCAACGGAAAATACCTGGATCAATCTAAGCTCTGCTGTTCGACCGCATCATGATGCGAGCAGTGCCGCGTGGAGGGCAGAGCCGGAGCCCTGCCCAGGTTTTGGTTAAGCTAAACGTCCGTGCGCCAGGCAAATTCAGGCCATTCGTAACCTCCGAGCGAACCCAGCGGCATGCGCCCTATACCTTCGATTTTATCTGACTTGCCGTCGACATAATTAAGATGAGCGGGAATAACCATGCCGCTTTCTTCATTGATCAGTTTCTGCATAGCACAGTAAATTTCATGACGTTTGGTTGGGTCTTTAGCGGCTCGAGCTTCAACTAGCCATTTGCCCATCCGCTCATCTTTCCACAAGGTATCATTCCAAGGTGCATCTGGTGCAAAAGCGATATTGAGCATTACATTTGCTGTTGGACGCATGTTCCAGGAAACAACGTTGAGCGGGGTCTTCATCCACACCGCACCCCAATAACCATCATTCGGCACCTTTTTGATTTGCAGATCAAGACCAATTTTCTGTGCCTCACGCTGAGCAAGCAGGCAGGTATCGGTGATGCCTGGGGAAACTTCAGCGACGTTCAATTCTGCCGAAGTAATACCGGATTTTTTCAGGTGGAACCTGGCTTTATCAAGATCATGTGCACGTTGTGGTAATTCCGAGCAATGGTCTATGCCATATGCAACATTGATCGGGTGGTCGTTTCCGACAGTACCCTGACCCTTGAGGATTGATTTAACGATTTTCTTTCGACGTTGAATATATTTCATAGCGAGAACAAAATCGCGATTGTTGCCTGGAGATGCGTTGGTCATGCAACAAATACCCATGTATTGACCAGATGGAACTGACCATACGCTCACGCCGTCAGTTGCCTCCACTTTCCGAATTGCTTTTGGATCAAGCGATTGCATGAGGTCGATATCTCCCGAAAGCAAAGCGCTGGTGCGCGCAACTTTGTCGGTAATTGCAGTAATTTCGATTTCATCGACATTTCCACCTTCACGCCAATAATGTTCGTCTCGGCGATGAATCGTGCGAATACCCGGCTTGAATTCCGCAAGTTTATAAGGTCCAGTTCCAACGGGATTTAGAAAATCAGTCGTCCCGTCCTTAATGATTTTGAACTGAGGTGTCCCAAGTATGACAGGAAGGTCAGAATTCGGGCCTTTCAATATTGCTTTGACTGTATGGGCATCGATTTTTTTCCATTCTTTAACATCGGCCACAAGTGTTTTGGCAGTGGATGTTGATTTATCACCGTAGTGACGTTTCATGGAATAGATGACGTCATCGGCAGTTAATTTGCTGCCATCGTGAAACCTGACATCTTTGCGAAGTTTGAAGGTCCACTCAGAATTATCCTGGTTGGCCGAATACTCCTCAGCCAGTTCAGGGCGCGTAGTCAGGTCCTCATTTATCTGGCACAGACTGTTGTACATGGCCCGTCCGCGCGAGTAATCAATTGTTGATGTATTGAGGCCAGGGTCGAGGGTGTCGGATGGCCCATGTAAATCAGCTGCAAACTTGATCTTCCCACCCTTTTTTGGCGTTGCTGCCAAAGCTGTTTTTGCAGATGAAACAATTGAGCCTGCAGCAGCTATTGTCGCACCGCTGGCAATAATCCAAGACATTACTTCACGTCGTGTGGCGCCGCGTCGCAGTCCAGTTTCTACGATTTCCCGATCAGCTCCTGACAGGTTGTCGATCGTCGGCAAATTGTCTCTGGTTTTCGTCATGGCATTTTCTCCCTTGTGAGTTCGCGGTTGGCTGCTGTTTCCTGAAACTTCCTGTTGACCTTCCAGACGTCCAATACTACCCGTTGAATTACTGTCATCCGGCAACCCGACATCAGAACTTGGCGACTTGCTTCAACAAATGGACATTCGTCCATTTCAAAATAAACGACTAGTTGTTTTGGAGTCAATACCCAACTGGCATGACAATCGATCT
>JAAENI010000121.1 GCA_024224595.1 Hyphomicrobiales bacterium | reverse complement strand
GACAACAATACAGGGCTGTGATATCAAAGCGCATGGGGATTTCCTCAATATTTTCGTCAAAAAAACATTGAGTCAGAGTTTTACTGATTTGGGAATCCCCAAACCTTATCCATTATTCGGGTTAAATATACTATAATTTGTTGATTTTATTGGGTTATTTGGTGGGCGGTACAGGGCTCGAACCTGTGACCTACTGGGTGTAAACCAGTTGCTCTCCCAACTGAGCTAACCGCCCGTTGTTGCCAGCATTGCGACAACTGAATTTTTGCGCGACTTCACGAATTCCACTTTAAAAAAGTGGCGCGAGTGACGGGACTCGAACCCGCGACCTCCGGCGTGACAGGCCGGCACTCTAACCAACTGAGCTACACCCGCGCATTTTCCAAGACTTGAATTAAGCCTTAATGTGGCGTTGGATTACGGGCATCCATGGCGCAAGTCAAGTGGATTAGAGGTGATTTACAAAATAAATATGTGGTGATGTGTGTTGCCTCGGGCAGGGGTGATATTTATGCCGAACGTGTCTGGGGAGCAAAGGTTACAAATGGCAGTTTTAACATGGTTTAAGCTGCGGGTAGCGGATGATTCACCTTGTGGAAGGTAAAAATCCTGCATTCAGTTGACGATCAATTCTCCATTCCCTCAATACCGTAGGCGATCAGCATCTCAAAAGCGGCTTTTGCTGCATCGTTGCGTATTGAGTCGCGGCTGATTGCATCAAACTGGAACTCTTCGCCAAAAGCGCCTTCCTCAAAATCATTGGCAACAGCAATATAGACCAGCCCGACCGGCTTTTGCTCATCACCGCCGCCCGGACCGGCAATACCGGTGATCGCTACACAGGCATTGGCCTCGGAATTATTCAACCCCCCGATGGCCATTTCTATGGCGACCTGCATTGATACAGCGCCGAATTCATCAAGGGATTCTCGACCGACGCCAAGCATTTCGGATTTTGCATCGTTGGAATAAGTGACGAACCCACGATCAAATATGTCAGAGGAACCGGCGACAGAGGTAATCAGAGCGGACAGCAGACCACCGGTGCACGATTCAACTGTCGCACAGCGAAAACCGGCAGCGCGAAATCTCTCAATTGTCATTTCAGCCATAGTTGCAAGTTCAGGGTCGATAATCATGTTAGAGTACTCTCAATTCCAAATGATATTGTTGTAGTGGCAATTGCTGCGATGCCTTCGCTGCGGCCGAGAAATCCAAGCTCCTCGTTGGTGGTGGCTTTGACAGAAACACGACCTAACGCGAGATCGCACAGTTGCGCCAACTTTTCTCTCATTGCCTGGCGGTGGGGCCCGATTTTGGGTGCCTCGCATATTATCGTTATATCGATGTTGTTGATCACACCACCTTCTGCGCGCACCAGTTCGAGTGCGGTGGTGAGAAAATAATCGGATGCTGCGTCTTTCCACTGGGGGTCAGAGGGTGGGAAATGTGATCCAATGTCACCGGAACCAATGGTGCCCAGCAAGGCATCGGTCAGCGCATGCAGGGCGGCATCGGCATCCGAATGACCTTTCAGGCTTTTGTTGAATGCTATTTTATGCCCGCACAGTATGATTTCATCCCCCGGTATCAGAGCATGAACGTCGTAGCCGTTGCCTGTGCGAATATCAGCGTGCAATTTTGTTACTTCCTTTTGCTGTTTAGCGACCATGTGCCGTGCTCTGTCGAGATCATCGGCAGTGGTGATTTTGAAGTTGGAAGCGGGAGCATCAACAATACTGACTGAAAGACCAACGGCTTCAAACATCGAAGCGTCATCGGTAAATCTGCTTACACCTTCACCTGTGTTTTTATCTTCTGCAGCGTCTTTATGCACCTGGAAAATGTCGCCCATTAAAAAACCCTGGGGCGTCTGCGCACAAAAAACGTTGTCACGGGCAATTGTTTCGATCACCTTTAATTCGTTGGTGGATTTTTTCAACGTATCGGCCACCCGATGAGCAGGGAGAGTGCCGTTTTGCGGTGAAATTTTTGCCAAAACCTGTGAAATGGTTTGCGCATCAATGAACGGGCGAACACCATCATGGATTAGTACTTTTGCATCAAATCCTGTTTTGTTGGCAGCCTCAAGCCCGCAATAGACACTTTGCTGGCGGCTATCACCACCCAAAACCACCGGCAGTAATTTTTCATGGTTTGAAATCATTCGATCATAAACCGCCTGATCTTCACGGTGAATGACGACCATCACGTGGTCTATTTCGCGGTGTTTTGTGAAACAGGATATCGTGTGATCAAGTATGCATTGGGTGGACAACAACATATACTGTTTAGGCACCCCGCGCCCGTTTTCATCAGGGCTTTGCAGGCCGGACAAACGCCATCCACTGCCGCCAGCAACGATAATTGCCAGTGTTTTAATATTCATTGTATTATCCGGTTTTGCATGCTCGCCTGTGCCTAGTGATTTTCTTCTTGTTTATGCGTTGCTGATTGTTTAAACCACAAGAAAATAAAGGGTGCACAAAATTTAGGCAATGCCCGCTGTTGTAGAATAAATGATCAGGTGGATTTTACGAATATTTCATTCCATTCTAAAATGTGTTGAATATTTAAAGCCAAATAGCTGGGCCAATATCGGGTAGCGCATAACGATGAAAAACCTGATGGAAAAAACCAATGTTGATATTTCAGCCCCAATAAAGATTGGAACGCTAACCTGTCGCAATCGGGCTTTTTTGGCTCCGATGTCGGGTATCAGTGACGTGCCGTTCAGAAAACTTGCATGGAAATTCGGGGCAGGGCTGGTTTTCAGCGAAATGGTTGCCAGTGAGGCTCTGGTCAGCGGGCAGGCTGAAATGGAAATGAAAGCGCTTGGTGGCGGTCTTCCAATCCATGCGGTGCAAATTGCCGGCAGGCAGGCGAAATGGATGGCGCTTGCCGGCAAAATTTCAGAAGATAATGGTGCTGATCTGATTGATATCAATATGGGTTGCCCGGCGAGGCGTGTCACCAACGGATTATCAGGTTCCGCGTTAATGCGCGATCCTGATTATGCGATGAGACTGATAGAAGCGGTAATCGGGGCTGTGAAAATTCCGGTAACGCTGAAAATGCGGCTGGGATGGGATGATCAGACAATCAACGCTCCGCAACTGGCCATGCGGGCACAATCGGCAGGCATTGCCATGGTAAGCGTTCACGCACGCACCCGATGTCAGTTTTATAAAGGCAGTGCTGACTGGGATGCTGTCAGGGCAGTAAGATCGACCACCAACCTGCCACTGGTGATCAATGGAGACATTATCGATCACCAAACAGCGGGAGAAGCACTGGAACGCTCGGGGGCTGATGCGGTAATGATCGGGCGCGCTTCGTATGGTGCACCATGGCTGGCAGGTGCACTGGCAAATCAATCACCCTCAGCTAAGGGTAACAGTAGTTTGGCGCCGGAATCTGTGGGCTCTATCATATTGGAACATTTTGAAGAGGTGCTCCTTCATTACGGTTCTCAAATCGGTATCAGGCAATTTCGCAAACATCTTAGTTGGTACATCGACAGGCTATCTGCAGACAACAGGTATTCCCCGCTTCGCATTTCGATGCTGACCAGTAGTGATCCAAATCACATACGCAAATTGATCAATCAGCTGTTTTGTCAATCAATAGAAACTGTCGCTGCATGATTTCAGTATTTGGTTGATCATCAATCAGATGTGCAAGTCATCACCCAATAATTTAGTGAGAAAATCAATTAACGCTAAACTGATATCAAAATCGCCAATTACTGACCAGATTTTGGATGCCATGCCTTATCCGGTATTGATGCTTGATGGGGACAATAAAATCCTGTTCGCCAACCTGGCCAGTGAAGGTTTTTTTCATGCCTCTGTGTCTTTTCTGCAGGGTTGTAGATTTGAAGAGTTCATACCCTATAGCAGTCCCGCGCTTGATATGCTGGTACGGGTGCGCGTCCGACAGGCTGAGATCCGAGAGTACAAGGTTGATTTGTCTTCCCCTAAAACCGGTCAGGAAGCCATTGTTGATATCTTGGCAACGCCAATACCTGAAATAACCGGCAATGTGGTGGTCATTTTCCAGAAACGGGCGATGGCGGACAAGATTGATCGCCAACTCACCCATCGTGGCGCGGCACGAACGGTCACGGGTTTGGCTTCAATGCTGGCTCACGAGATCAAGAACCCATTATCGGGTATTCGCGGTGCGGCCCAATTATTGGCGAGTAATGTCGAGCCGGAAGACAGGAGCCTAACACAACTGATCACAGATGAGACTGACAGGATCGTTGGTTTGGTTGATGAGATGGAAGTTTTTTCCGATGATCGAACGCCTGAGCGGGTTCCAATCAATATTCATTCGGTTCTTGACCATGTGAAAGCCCTGGCAATAAACGGGTTTGGCAAAAATGTCAGATTTATCGAAAACTATGATCCCTCATTGCCGCCTGTCTATGCCAATAGAGATCAGCTCATTCAGGTTCTTATTAATCTTGTAAAAAATTCCTGCGAAGCACTTGATAATATTGACAAACCAATCATCACTCTGACAACTGCATTTCGTCCCGGTATCAAACTCTCATCTCCAGGTAGTCCTGAACGGGTGTCATTGCCGTTGGAATTTTCTATTTCAGACAATGGGTGCGGTATCTCTGATGCATTAATTCCACATGTATTTGACCCATTCGTTACTACAAAGATCAAAGGTACGGGATTGGGACTAGCATTGGTATCAAAAATCGTCGATGACCATGGCGGGGTTATCGAAATTGAACATAATACATCCAGGTTTTCTGAAGCTCCAGGCACAAAGGTGAGAATTTTAATGCCCTTGTGGCAGGGGATTGATGAACCCTCTGTTGATGGAGATTCTGATACTCGGCTGCGAAAATCTGAAACCCGAGGCTTCAGTAATGGTTGGTGAATCAGGCAAAACAGAGCGAACACAGATTTTGGTGGCGGATGATGATGGCGCAATTCGCACCGTGCTGAACCGGGCTTTTATGCAAGCCGGGTATGATGTTCGTCTCGCTTCCAATATCAAAACACTGTGGAGCTGGATCAGCCAGGATATTGGGGATGTCGTCATTAGTGATGTAATCATGCCTGACGGTAATGTTTTTGATTCGATGGCCAAATTCAAAAATTCCAGACCCGATCTGCCAATCATCATCATGAGTGCGCAAAACACTTTGATGACGGCGATTAAGGCCAATGAAGCGGGTGCTTATGAGTATTTGCCCAAACCATTTGATCTGACCAAGCTGCAATCCATTGTTGACAGGGCGCTGACTCAATCCAAAAACAACAAACCCCATTCTGTCTCAGATGATGAAAACCACGACGGCATTCCATTAATTGGTCGCTCCCAGGCGATGCAGGAAGTTTATCGCGTTCTGGCGCGCATGATGCAGACCGATTTAACGTTGATGATAAGCGGTGAATCCGGTACTGGCAAAGAACTTGTTGCCCGAGCACTACATGATTTTGGAAAACGCAAACAAGGCCCGTTTGTTGCCATAAATATGGCAGCTATTCCGAAGGATCTGATTGAATCAGAACTTTTTGGACATGAAAAAGGGGCATTCACGGGCGCCCAAAATCGCTCAATGGGGCAGTTTGAACATGCTCAGGGTGGGACCTTGTTTCTGGATGAAATTGGCGACATGCCGCTTGAGGCACAAACGCGGTTGTTAAGGGTTTTACAGCAGGGGGAATATACGACAGTGGGCGGCCGTTTGCCGATTAAGACTGATGTACGAATAATTGCTGCAACTAACAAGAATCTTCAAACACTGATCTCGCAGGGTCAGTTTCGCGAAGATTTGTTCTACCGTATCAATGTTGTACCTCTAAGATTGCCACCGTTACGTGAACGTTCTGAGGATATAGGTTCCCTGATCAGTCATTTTATGCGAGAATCGATTGAGAAAGGTGACAATCCAAAAACATTCAACGAGGATGCTCTGGAGCTGTTAAGAAAACATGACTGGCCAGGAAATGTCCGTGAACTGGAAAATCTGATAAGAAGACTTTGTGTTTTATACCAACAGGACGTGATTAACGCGGAAATTATACAAACAGAGTTGTTGACTCTGTTTCCTGAGGCCAGTCCTGCCATTGAAAACAAACTGGAAAACGTGACAGACTTGGCTGAAGTCTGTGAACTTTATTTTGATCAGCTATTTAATGTCACTGGTGAACAACTTCAAAATAAAGGGCTCTATCACAAATATTTGCGGGAATTTGAGCGACCTTTGATTGCAGCTACTTTAAATACGACCAACGGTAATCAGATTAAAGCAGCAAAAATACTGGGCCTTAATCGCAACACGTTACGTAAGAAAATTCGCGAACTCGAGATTTCAACCAAACGTCAGATATCTTGAGCTGCCTCTATTAGTACAACGTGACAATTGACCATATGTTTCATTTTTGCCACATTGGCGTTGCAAGATTACAACAGTTGATTTGACCCTCAATTTGATGATCTGACAAATAATACCTGATGCCGGATGGAGAATTAGTTGGCTGTCGTTTCTGAAGATACAAATGATAAAATTGCGCCCAATGTTCAGGAAATAAGGCCAAGCAAGCAATTGCGTAAATCAAAGACCTCTTCGATAAGAGGAGAGAATGAGAGCATTACCCGTTTAGTTGGTTTTGCAGCGGTGATTGCTGTTTTGATTACTGGTGGAATCAGCTTCATGATTCTGATCGGTATGACACCAATCAAGCCGACTCGCGAAGTGGTTGTTACTTCCGTGATGGTAAATGGTGCGATTGTTGGATTGTTACTGTTTCTCATTTTGCGCGAAGCCTATCGGTTGATTCAATCGCGCCGACGTGGTCGGGCTGCGGCGCGTCTGCATATTCGCATCATTGGCCTTTTTTCTCTGGTTGCCGCAATTCCGGCGATTTTGGTAGCTTTGCTGGCCGGCATTACTCTTGATGTGGGGCTCGACCGCTGGTTTGAAATTCGCACAAAAACCATTGTTGAATCTTCCGTTGGAGTTGCCAGAGCCTATCTCAATGAAAGTTACCGCGGTCTGCAGGGGGCAACTGTGTCTATGGCTCGCGATCTGGATAAATCGCGACAGATCTATTCCCTGGATCCTTCCGGTTTTCGACAATTGTTGACGCTCCAGACAAGGGGCAGGGGAATGATTGGAGCATTTTTGCTACGCATCGAGGATGGCTCGATCATTATGGAAAGTGACATTAAGCAAAACCCGCCTTTGCCTTCTCCGCCTAAAGAAGCGTTAAAAGCCGCATTTGATGGGGATCCCGTATTAATCCCTCCCGGGCGCAAAATCAGTCTTGTGGGCGCTGTGTTCAAAATGTCAGAGATACCCGGCGCCTATTTATACACGCTTCGCGTCGTTAATCCTGAAGTGTTAAAGGCGCTGCAGTTGATGGAGGCCAATACAGCAGAGTATAAAGGTTTGGAGAGCAATCGGCTGACCTATCAGATTGCATTTGCCATATTATATACCGGTGTTTGTCTGATTGTATTGTTGTCGGCTATCTGGATGGGAATCAGTGTTGCCGATCGTTTTGTTTCACCTATTCGCCGATTAATTGCCGCCTCAGATGAAGTCCGAAGCGGGAACCTTGATGTGGTGGTTAGCACCCATCATGCTGAAGGTGATCTTCGAAGTCTGAGCTCAACATTTAATGAAATGATATCTGAATTGAAGTCCCAGCGGAATGAATTGCTTGAGGCAAAAGATGATATTGATCAGAGGGCAAGGTTTATCGAGGCGGTATTGTCGGGCGTTAGCGCTGCCGTATTTGGGGTTAATCAGAATGGCGAAATTTCTATTGCCAATCCTCCGGCATTCGGGCTGCTGATAAAATCTGATCTGGATCAGATTGCCGGCCATAAACTGGAGGAACTGGCGCCTGAAATTGCTGCGGTATTAGATAATGCCATTGCCTCACAAAAGAATATGCATCACGAGCAAATCAATATGGCGTTAATGGGGGGTGAATGTACCCTGAATATCCAGGTTACTTCAGAACAGGACGGTAAACACTTTCACTCCTGGGTGATTACGGTGGATGATATTACCGACCTTGTGTCGGCGCAGCGCAATAACGCCTGGGCAGATGTTGCGAGGAGAATTGCACACGAAATCAAAAATCCATTGACGCCAATTCAACTTTCTGCCGAACGGATCAGGCGCCGGTTTGGCAAACAAATATCAACTGACAAACAGGTATTTGACCAGTGTACTGATACAATTGTGCGTCAGGTTGGTGATATCGGCAGAATGGTTGATGAATTTTCATCTTTTGCCCGAATGCCGAAACCGCAGATGAAAACCCAAAACCTGATTGATGCGGTTCGTGAGGCTGTGTTTATGCAAAAAGTGGCCAATCCGGAGATTGAGTTCATCTCCCAATTGGATGATAAATCCCTCAAGGGCCGCTTTGATTCCAGATTGATTTCCCAGGCGTTGACAAATGTTATCAAGAATGCAACCGAAGCAATTGAGGCGGTTGGGGAGGATGCCCCGGAAAAAGGTAGAATTGAGATTCGTGCCTATAGTGAAAAAGAATTCTTGATTGTTGATATCATTGACAATGGCATAGGCCTGCCAAAAACAAACCGCCAACAATTGCTGGAACCTTATATGACAACCCGCAAAAAAGGCACCGGTCTGGGTTTGGCAATTGTACGAAAGGTTATGGAAGACCACGGCGGTACCATTCAGTTGATGGATTCACCGTTGGAAACGAGTGGTCATCGTGGCGCAATGATGCGATTGAGATTTCCTGCCGCTCTAGAACAATCACGTAGTGATAATGAAACTGAAAGTGACAATAACTTTGTTGGAAAGGCACAGTAAGCAGCATGGCTTCCGATATTTTAATAGTTGACGATGAAAAAGATATCCGCGATCTGGTTGCGGGTATTCTGGAAGATGAAGGGCATGAAGCCAGAACTGCTGCTGATAGTGACAGTGCGTTAGAGACGATCCGGGAGCGTCGACCTAATCTGATATTTCTTGATATCTGGATACAGGGATCCAAACTGGACGGTCTTGAGTTATTGGATGTTATCAAAAAAAACCATCAGGAATTACCTGTTGTCATGATCTCAGGGCATGGAAATATAGAGACCGCCGTGTCAGCAATCCAGCGCGGTGCCTATGATTACATCGAAAAACCATTCAAGGCTGACAGGTTGGTTTTGATTGCAGAAAGGGCTTTGGAGACATCCAGTTTAAAAAAGCAGGTGCTTGATTTGCAAAAGCGCAGCACGGATATGCCTCAGCTATTAGGCGAATCTCTGGTTATGGGTAATCTGCGGACGCTGATTGAACGCGTTGCTCCTACTAATTCGCGAATTATGATCACGGGCGCATCTGGCAGCGGTAAAGAGTTGGTAGCCCGAACAATCCATGAGAACTCGATGCGAAAATCCGGACCGTTCGTCATCCTCAATGCCGCTTCCATGACAGCGGATAAAATGGAAGTTGAGTTGTTTGGGACTGAGGGAGTTGACGGACAACAAAGGATTGTTGGGGCGCTGGAAGAAGCACATCATGGTACATTATATATTGATGAAATTGCTGATCTTCCTCGCGAAACGCAGAACAAGATTTTACGGGTCCTGATTCATCAGCAGTTTCAGCGGGTGGGCGGATCGACCAAGGTCAAAGTCGATGTCCGGGTATTCAGCTCCACTGCACAAGATCTCGCGCATTTGATTGAGCAGGGAGAATTTCATGAAGATCTGTTTCACCGGCTAGCCGTAGTACCGGTTGATGTGCCGCCTTTAAAAGAGCGGCGAGAAGATATTCCATTGCTCGTTAATGCCTATATGGATCAGATTACCAGTCAGTCCAATATTACAAATTGCCAGATTGCTGATGAAGCGATGGCAGTTTTACAAGCCCATGACTGGCCAGGAAACATTCGTCAATTGCGTAATAATATTGAACGTCTTTTGATATTATCTCACGTAGAAGAGGGAACCATAATAACAACGGAAATGCTTCCTGATGATATAGGAGAGATGCTGTCAAGTTCCGGCAAAGAGGGCAGTGAACACATTATGTCGCTACCCCTGAAAGAGGCACGGGAAGTGTTTGAGCGTGACTATCTTGCTGCTCAGGTTGACCGTTTCGGTGGAAATATATCGCGAACAGCGACATTTGTTGGTATGGAACGCTCTGCCTTGCACCGGAAACTCAAGTTGTTGGGCTCGACCGAAAAGAATTAGGGTGTTGAAGAATTAAACAATTTATAAAGGTGGCTTGTGTTTCGATTTTGCTGCCGGATGTCATTTGACAGGGATTTTGCGGAGAAGATATGAGGATTTTGATCTGCGGTGCAGGACAGGTGGGTTACGGTATTGCGGAGCGTTTATCAGCCGAGCAAAATGATGTTTCAGTCATTGATTCCTCACCGGGTCTGATCAGCATTATTCAAGACAGGCTGGACGTGCGCGGCTATGTTGGACATGGAGCCCATCCCGATGTTTTGGCTCGCGCAGGGGCAGCACAGGCCGATATGATTATTGGAGTGACGCTGTATGACGAGGTCAATATGGTTGCATGCCAAGTGGCGCATTCACTGTTTAATGTACCAACCAAAATTGCCCGAATTCGATCCCAGAGTTATCGACAGCCTCACTGGCAGGACTTGTTTTTAAGTGAGAACATGCCAATTGATGTCATTATTTCTCCCGAAACTGAAGTAGGTGATGTCATTCTTAGGCGAATTTCACTGCCGGGCGCCAAAGATGTTGTGACATTTTTGAGTGAAAAAGTAGCCATGGTAGCCATTGAATGTGACGAAAACTGCCCGGTAATAGATACTCCGCTATCGCAATTGACTGAACTGTTTCCAGATCTCAATGCGGTAGTTTGCGGTATTTATCGTGATGGCAAAATGATTGCATCCAAATCGATGGATCAGATATTATTGGGCGATATTGCCTATGTCATTGCCGGTCGCGGACAGATTCGCCGTACCCTTTCAATTTTTGGTAAAGATCAATCGGAAGCGGGTCGTATTCTGATTGCCGGGGGAGGCAATATCGGACTTTACCTGGCTCAAAAAATTGAAGAGAGACTCCCGACGGCCAGAGTGAGAGTGATAGAATCAAGACGCGCCACTGCCATGCAAATGGCCGATGGTTTGTCGCGAACGGTGGTTTTACACGGCAGTGCTCTCGATGAACAATTGCTGGCTGAAGGGGGGGCTGCAAGTTCTGACCTGATGGTTGCCATTACCAATGATGATCAGGTGAATATTCTTTCAAGTGTCCTGGCAAAAAAACTTGGCTGCCGTTCAAACCTGGTTTTGCTGAATAATCCCGGATATCATGGATTTACCAAATCGCTGGGCATTGATGATTATGTCAATCCTCGAACAGTCACAATCTCCAGAGTATTACAGCATGTCAGACGAGGGCGGATCCTTGGTGTTTATTCGTTGCAAAGCGGTGCTGCAGAAATTATCGAAGCTGAAGCTCTTGATG
>JAAENI010000120.1 GCA_024224595.1 Hyphomicrobiales bacterium | reverse complement strand
CCTGAATCACGGCCGCATGCTTGTTTTGCTCAAAGGCCTCGATGATTTTTATTCCTTGTTCCTGCTCAAGGTATAGCGAGTAGCTGCCAAGAATCATGAAGCAGATGGTGCAGCCAAGCGTCCCGAAAAACAAAACCCCCAGGATCAATTGGCGCAATGTTCGGCCGCGTGAAATCTTGCAGATGAACATTCCCACAAATGGCCCGAGGGACAGCCACCATGCCCAATAAAAAACTGTCCATTTTTCGGTGAATGCTTTGTTTTGTGCAGGATAACCCACACCACTCATTTCCGGCAAATGGGTCATCATGAAAAGCAGACTATCAAGACCTTGCCTTGCAATGTATTTCGCCGGACCCCAGGCAACAATCATCCCCATGAGCATGAATATCAGAACGATATTTATGTTCGACAACTGCTTGATGCCGCGCTCCAAACCGACGTAGACACTCAGCGCGATTATGGCCACCACCAAGGCAACGGCACCAAGGGTGAGTCCGAACGATTGTTCCACGCCGAAAAACGCACCAAACGATTCGGTGATCAACGGTGTGGTCAGACCGATGCCTGTTGTTGCCGAACCCAGAAGGCCAACCATGAACAAAATATCAATGACTCTGCCCGGCACTTTCCGGGTGCTGCCACGCAAAATTGGTCGACACGCAGAAGAAAGGTTCAATGATGATTCATTGCGAACATGATACGCGTAACCAAGGCAGACCGCCGGCAGGCAATAGAGTGACCAACCGATGATACCCCAGTGAAACATCCCGTATGAGGCTGACCATTTCAACGCTTCCTCTGAGCGTGGTTCCATCTCAAAGGGAGGGTTCTCATAGTACTCAACCCACTCAATCGTACCCCAGTAAAGTATCGCAGTGCCAATACCGGTCGAAAACAACATGGCTATCCAGCTTAATGTTGAATGTTCAGGGCGCTCATTTGATGGTCCGAGCGTGATGGATCCGAATGGTCCAAGTGCAACGAGCAGCAGAAAAAACATTACGCCGATGCCGAACCAGATGTAGAGTAAACCGGTTTTGCCCGTAATAAAAGAGAATGT
>JAAENI010000119.1 GCA_024224595.1 Hyphomicrobiales bacterium | reverse complement strand
TGGGACAAATCAAGTGCCGCAGGCTGGTTGCCTTCAAACTTGATTTGTCCCAATAAGCACCAAAATATGGCCCGCCCATTAGGTTTTGCATATGGGGGTTTTGTATAAATTGCCCACTATCAGCGAATATTCTCTTGCAAAGGGCACCACCCTGAGCTGCGAAAATATCCGTGATATTGATCAATTTTTGCAAAATCAAACCCTCTTGTGTATTCTTGAACAGACTCTGAGAATATTGGACATCCCATAGAATCTATCAATTATCAACAAATACAATAGGTCAAGCAACCACAGGCGTTTGTTCCAGAAATCATATTCACCAAAATATGATTGGCAAAGACTGGTAATCAATGTGGCGGTGATGCCATAATCAAAAGAATATTTATCGGAGAATGATATGGCTAGTGTACTTGCAAAAACCGCCAAGCTATCAATGGCAACCCTGTTGCTGATGGCGGTATCAGTATTCACTCCAGCAATGGCAGACCCTAATCCCCGACCCTGGGAAAACTGGAAAACCGATTTTGAACGCACAGATATTGATGTGTCTGCAATAATTTCCGGGGGGCCGCCGAAAGATGGAATACCGGCAATTGACGATCCAAAGTTCATTACGATCGCAAAAGCGACGGCATTGTCTGATCGTGAACCGGTGATTGGAATTGAGATAAACGGTGATGCGCGTGCCTATCCGCTGGGTGTTTTGATGCGCCATGAAATCGCCAATGATGTGATTGGCGGTAAACCGGTTATTGTTACGTTCTGTCCGCTATGTAATTCAGCCATCGTATTTGACGCTATGATAGACGGTAAACGCCACGATTTTGGGACAACTGGTCGTCTGCGCAACTCGGATCTGGTTATGTATGACCGTCAAACAGAAAGCTGGTGGCAGCAATTTTCGGGAGAAGCGTTGATTGGTCATTATGTTGGCACAAAACTGACACCCATCCCCTCACGCATGGAATCGTTCGCCAATTTTAAAAAACGATTTCCTGAAGGGAAAGTGATGGCCGGCAACCACGGATCATTGGCGTCGTATGGTGCCAACCCCTATACAGGTTATGACAGCGCAGCTCGCCCTTTCCTCTACCGCGGCGAAATGCCAAAAAACATTGATCCGATGGAGCGCGTTGTTGTTGTACGCGAAGGGACAAAGTCAATCGTAGTAACGATGAAGGCTGTCAGAAAAAAAGGACGCATGAAACTCTCCGGTTTTGAGATAGTGTGGACCAAAGGTCAGGCTTCGGCGCTGGATACCCGCAGGATTTCAGAGGGTAGAGAAGTTGGAAATATTACAGTTACGCGGATGAAAGACGGCAAAAAGAAAGATGTTGTACATGATGTCACTTTCGCGTTTGTCGCCCATGCCTTTATGCCAGATACAACGATTACCAAGTAAATTCTGCACCATATCGCTTGTATAGAAGTGGAATTTCGATCAAATTCAGAATCAAGTTTCTACAGTTCTGGCTTGAAACCCTGCCAATACTGTCACATAAGCAACCTGACTATTTGGTTGGAATAACATAATGATTTCAAAAATTTCAATATTCTCGGGGTTTCTGAAACTCCACGGAATGCGTCATTGCATTTTGCCTGGCATTTATATGTTGGCAATTCTGGCAACTTTCCAACCTTTGGCTACATGCGCCCAGAAAAAAGGTGAGGCAGTGTCCGAAAAAGTTCAAACGAAAATAAAAACACTACCGCCTGCCTACAATAATGAAATGTTACGGCTGGCTGAAATTGTTGGTGCGCTTCACTATTTACGCGAATTGTGTGGTGCAAATGAAAAATTGCTTTGGCGTGATCAGATGGCGAATATTATTGAGAGTGAAGATCCGAACCCGAAAAGAAAGGCGGAACTTATCAGCCGATTTAATCGCGGATTTCGCACTTATCAGGAGATATACCGCAAGTGTACGCCAAACGCTATTGAAGCTGTCAATCTATATCTGCGTCAGGGGACCAAATTGGCAGGTGAGATTTCCGGAAGATTCGGTCGCTAGCTCGGTCCCTCAAACGACCAGCATATCGACGATCCATCCCTCGCCGCTGGCAGTGAGAAGGCCTCTTGCTGCCAGCGGTCAATTCATAACAGATTGGCCGAGATTATCATAAGACAAACAAATCTAACGGCAATTGTCGTTTTTTGGTGCTCACTCCCTATGCTAGGTAAGTTTTTGCCAGTAACATGCAAACTGGAGATATCTGACATGAGCATTTATGCATTGGGAGTATTTGATAAATTGACGCAATGGACATTTCAAAGGAAAGTGTTTAATCAGGTAATTGCGTTCACATTTGTATCTTTGGCGAGCGTTTGTAGCAGTACCGCGCAAATTCCCGACAAGAATTTCACTCCGCCGATTGAAAATGCGGATCAAGAAAAGCCCGAAGAAGTTGATAATAAAAAACAACTTCCGGACGAGAATTCCGGAGATCAAATAAAGCCTGAAAAAAAGACTGCAATCAAAAACCCCGGCACAAAATCCGATGAAACAACCTATCCGGAAATCAGACGTGATTTGGCTAGTCTTCCCTTCCCGGTGAGACGGATGCGGGAACTCATTCTTGAAGTTGCGTTGAGTGGTGATATCGAAAAATTGCGACCTCTAATCGGTTATGGCGATGACGTTACCATGCTTTCATTGGGTGGCATAGAAGAAGACCCCTTGATTTTTCTCAAATCACTTGCTGGTGATGAAAACGGTCACGAAATTCTGGCAATCCTGGCTGAAGTCCTTGAAACCGGATATGTCCTGATGGATGAAGGCACTAACAGAGAACTCTATGTCTGGCCCTATTTCTTTGCCTGGCCTCTGGACAAATTAACGCCGCGACAAAAAGTTGAACTTTACCGTCTGATTACCCATGGTGATTATGAAGATATGGAATCATTTGGTGCGTATATATTCTATCGTCTGGGTATTACCCCGCGGGGTCGCTGGCGTTTTTTTGTGGCTGGCGACTAGAGCCTATCAGGCTTAGTTTGAATCATTTGATGCTTCAAATCAGTTAATTCGACCAGGCGCGTAGCGTAGCGCGATGCAGCGCATCGGGCACGGTTCGTAACGAGGCAGACAAGTTGATCTGGCGCATTCCAAAAGTTAAGGAGTACCGATTTTTGGCGCTCGCTGGACTTTATCGGGATTTCTTTGTGGTCAGGGAGACCATGGCAAAAATCTCGTTTCGCCAGCAAAAGCGAAAAACCGGAAATGCCCTGGAACCATTCAGAACAGCTTTGAATTTGTTGCAATTTGACTATCAACCAAATTCGATTGATTATCATGACACATCAGGTATGGGTCATTTCGTCCGCCAGATTACTGGTAAATAATTTCCATAACACTTTTGATACGGCGCTATTCAATGGATCAGCCAAAATATTGTGAACTTTACAACCGAAAACTTTTGAAAATTGGCAATAGTGAGGCTGAGTCATTTTTGCAGGGTATCTTAACCTGCAATCTGGATACTATACTACCCAGCAGCGCAGGGTTTGGTGGTCTGCTCACGCCTCAGGGGAAAATCCTGTTTGACTTTTTTGTCGTACGTGCTGATAGCGATTTTCTTCTGGACGTGGATGCTAATCAAATTGATGAACTAGTCAGGCGCCTTACATTTTATCGACTTCGGGCAGATGTCTCATTTGAGATTTGTAGCGAGGGAACAAAAGTCTTTGGCGGTTGGGCTAACGGCGTCCTGAGACCTGAAGTGAGTGATAATGTCGAGGGAATCATAATAGTAGATCCAAGGCTTGATAAAATGGGCATTCGAATCTATGCACAATCAACACCAGAGCGCATGAAATTAGACGATATCAGGCAGTATAATGCACACCGGATTGAATTGGGAGTTCCAGAAGGTGGTGTAGATTATCACTATGGTAACGCTTTTCCTCATGAAGCACTTTATGATCAGATGGGTGGTGTCGATTTTACCAAGGGCTGTTATGTGGGGCAGGAAGTTGTCTCACGCATGCATCATCGCGGAACAGCAAGAAAACGCATTATCCAAATCAGCAGTAAAAACATTATTCCTTTGCCGGGATCCAAAATTACGATTTCAGATAGAAGCGCTGGTGAAGTAACCTCTAGCGCCGGCAACAAAGGCCTGGCGCTTCTTCGCCTGGATCTGGTCGGGCAGGCCATCAAAAATAATCAGGAAATACTGGCAGGCGATATTATTATCACTCCTCAAATACAACCCTGGGCCAGTTTTTCCTGGCCCAGCGAAAAACAGGCAAACTAGAATTGACCAGACAAACAAAATCCAGTTCACAAAATAGAGCCTGGCAAAGGATGTTGTCTGGCAGACGCCTTGACCTTCTGGATCCCTCGCCTTTTGACATAGAAATATCAGACATCGCTCATGGCCTTGCGCGTGTCGCGCGCTGGAACGGTCAAACCAAGGGAGAACACGCATTTTCTGTGGCACAACACAGCGTTTTAGTTTGGGAAATTCTGCTACGATTAAAGCCAGATATTTCAACCAACTGGCAATCGATGGCCTTACTGCATGATGGGGCTGAATATGTTGTCGGCGACATGATTTCTCCGTTCAAAGCCGTCATTGGTGGTGATTACAAAGATTTGGAATTACGCCTGTTATCCGCCATCCATCTGCGCTTTTCGTTACCAGCACGGACACCGCAAAAATTAAAACCACTGATCAAAAGGGCTGATACAATTGCCGCCTATTATGAAGCGACCAGACTGGCAGGATTTGATCATGAAGAGGCTTTAAGGATATTCGGGAAACCAGGAAATATTGGCCCTGAGCAATTGTCGATAGAACCTTTGGCAACGAAAGATGCGCAGAGTCAGTTTTTAAACGTATTCAATATGCTGGAAAAATCACGCATTCCAATCAGATGAATAACAAAACAAGGATCACTACTGGCATTCAATAATACGAGATCACTTGACTAGTTTTTACAATTGATACTCCACAGTAACAATGGATGGATTAAATGGAAAAAGGTGCAGCCAGAATACCCGTCGCATTGTTGATTTGTGGCTGCTTCATTGCGCTGATTAACTTCGGCCCGCGTTCATCCATGGGGTTCTTTCAATTGCCGATGATTGAGGCGCGTGGGTGGGATCGCACAACATTTGCTTTGGCGATGGCGATTCAAAACCTGATGTGGGGATTGGGGCAGCCTTTTTTTGGGGCTATTGCTGATAAATTTGGCACCTGGCGCGTGCTGGCATTTTCCGGCATCAGTTATTCGAGCGGTCTTTACCTGATGTCAATCACAGAATCCCCCCTGATGTTATACATTTCCGGTGGGATACTGGTTGGCCTTGGCGTGTCTGCCGGATCATTTTCGATTATCATGGCGACCTTTGCGCGAAATGTTCCGCCGGAAAAACGTACTTTTGTATTTGGCTTGGGTACTGCTGCCGGCTCAATTGGAATGGCGTTTTTCTCACCCGTTTCAGTGGCCATGATTGAAACACTTGGCTGGCAGGATACATTGGTCTGGCTTTCCGCACTCATGCTTCTCATTCCAATACTGGGTATCGCGTTAATCGGGAATTCATCGACCTCGAAAATCGCCAATACTGAATTTGACCAGACTGTTTCCCAGGCGCTTCAAGAGGCGTTGAAGCATTCCAGTTACCTGTTGCTGATTGCTGGATTTTTTGTATGTGGTTTTCAGGTTGCCTTTATCACCGCACATTTTCCGGCCTATGTCAGCGACATCGGCATCGCTTCGAAATGGGCAGGTATAGCGATGTTATTAATCGGTCTGTTCAATGTCATTGGTTCACTGGGTTCGGGAATCTTGTCGCAGAAATATTCCAAACCGGCTTTTCTCGCCTGGATATATATTGCTCGCTCGGTTGCGGTCTCCCTGTTTTTGCTGCTCCCCCAATCACCAACCAGCGTTGTGATATTTGCATCGGTCATGGGAATATTGTGGCTTTCCACTGTGCCACCAACGAACGCACTTGTCGCAGTGATGTTTGGAACAAAATACCTGGGCATGCTGGGCGGAATTGTGTTTTTATCCCACCAGTTTGGATCATTTCTGGGTGTCTGGTTAGGCGGGTATCTGTTTGATATCTATGGTAGTTTTAATATCGTTTGGTGGCTTGGCGTAGCACTTGGTATTTTTGCTGCGATTGTCCATTGGCCAATAGAAGAACAACCAATTAAGCGTCCAGCAATCGTCTGACAAAACAATGACAGGCCGTCAGGGTAAAATCAGGTTTCAAGATTTATTTTTGATCTGAAACACAGTATGCAACTGATCACAGGCATCTACGCCGACCTTCAAATCCTGCAAAATTCCGTCATCCAGATGGTATACCCAACCATGAACTTTCAGACTGCGCCCGTTTTCCCAGGCTTTCTGAACGACCACCGTTTTGGCAACATTTCGAACCTGGGTTGCTACATTGAGCTCACAAAGTCGATCTGCCTGTTTGTCACGGCCATCAATAGCACTGATCTCCCCGTAATTTTGCCGATAAATATCCTTGATATGAGCGAGCCAATTATCAATTTCACCATGATCTGTGCGATCCATTGCGGCTTTGATGCCCCCGCAACCATAATGACCGGCAACAATAATATGGCTGACTTCAAGCGCCTCCACCGCATATTGTATAACTGACAGACAATTGAGATCACTGTGAGGAACAACATTTGCGATATTGCGATGGACAAACATTTCTCCCGATTTAAGGCCGACTATCTCATTAGCGGGAACCCGACTGTCTGAACATCCTATCCAAAGATAATCGGGCGTTTGAACATTGACTAATGAAGTAAAAAATTCTGAATCATTTGCCAGCCGCTCAGCAGCCCATTTCTTGTTCATTTCAAGTAATTCTGCCGGCGTTTTGTGGTCCATTATTTTTCCAGAATTTGAATTCGCGCTTCTGTTTGTCGGCCAAAGAATTGATTTTCAATGGCACTGTCAAACAATGTTGTCAATAACAAGCCAGTTAACCTGCCAACCAATTTTACAAATGGATTTCGAAAACTGACTGTTTCGCTATCGGTTCAATCCATTAGACCGCTTCTTGTTTACACGGAATCATTTGACCGTTTATTCACGTTTACTGGC
>JAAENI010000118.1 GCA_024224595.1 Hyphomicrobiales bacterium | reverse complement strand
TGTTAATAACTGATGTTACACACCCACCATTTTTTTCCATTCGGCAAAGGCTGCTTTTATCACCGTCAGGTATAATCTTCCTTTCAGAACGAAGTGGTACAGGCTCTGCTTCATATTCAGACGCTCAAGCTTGAAGGCCGCAGCAATGGTCGTGAAAATGTGGTTTGACTGGGTTTTGACGCGCCGGGCTGCGGCTCTATTCTTACACAGGAGCGGCTTCATTCATAAGACAAGAGGGAGCCGTGTCGGCAGGCCCGGATGGCCAGGCTTGTCGCTGTAATTATCCCCACATTTGTATGACAGAAATTGCCAGTCGATCATGCCAGCCAAAATCACTTGCTTAGAGCCTATCTGAAATCCAAACGCAAATTGCTAGGAAACTACACCCACAGCGCCATTTTCCTGCAATAATTATCCGAGCATATCGACAAATAATTAGGTGATATCAGCAAGTTGGAAATACTTCACAGCGGACAAATCAACTTTCTAAGAAATTTCAGAAAACCCTTCTATTTCTCTTCCAGCACCCCTGTAGACTCACGAATTCTCAACTGTGGCTCAATCAACACCCGTTCGCGGGCAGGTTCCTCACCTGCCAGAATAGAAATCATGGCTTTCGCAGCCATTCTGCCAACTTCCTGTTGCCCATTCCAAACGGAAGTCAAAGCCGGCGCTGAAATTTCAGCTTCCGAAATGTCATCGTATCCCGTAACCGAGACATCCCTGCCCGGTTCAAGCCCCATATCACGCAGTCCATTCATAACACCGATCGCAACCAGATCGTTAAAACAAACGACAGCGGTGGGCTTGATGCCCTTGGCAAACATCGTCATGATACATTGATACCCGGCCAATCTTGTCGATTCTGATCCCATCTGAAATTCTGGCCGTGGCGGTATCTGCACTTCCTCCAACGCTGTTAAATATCCCGCGCGGCGATCCCTTCCTGTGGAAGTTTCCCTTCTGCCACCAATAAAAGCGATATCTTTGTGACCTGAGCGCAACAAATGGCGGGTCGCCATATAGATACCCTTTTTATCATCGCCGCGAAATGTCGGCACTTTCACCCCATTCACGCTCCGGGCAATCATGACAACAGGCAGATTATTTGCTTCAATTTTACTAATATCATCGGCAGTGGTGTCGATTGCCGGCGATATAATTACACCATCCGCACCAAACTGCATTAGTGTGTGGATAAAATCCGTCTGAATATCCAATTGATCCCGGTGATTGCAAAGCAGAAACGTCTGGGTGTTCAAACGCAATTCATCTTCAATGGCAATCAGGATTTCTGCAAAAAACGGATTCATAATTTCATGGATCACCACACCGATAATACCGGATTTCGATGTCCTCAGCGCCGCCGCACGCCGATTGTAAATATAGCCCATTTCCTGAGCCACAGTCTTGACCCTTTGCCGGGTTAATTCTGCGATCAAAGGGCTGTCCCTTAATGCCAGAGATACCGTTGCTGTGGATATTTCGAGATGCTTGGCGATTGTCGTTAGCGTTATTTTCCTGGACATGGAATAACACTTTCAGTTTGCCTGAATGAACGAATTTCAGGTATAAACAGTAGAGTGGTCATTTCAGTCTGATTGCTTGAGACCAACCCAGGCAATGCGTCGATTGAACAACAACCCTCTAGGCTGTCTTCTGGAAATACACCTGACACTGCCCCTGTTTACGCTCTCTCTGCAATATGGTGAATGGTGTTTCAGTTCATACTACACATATAACAAACGATGCCAAGAGACAGGTGGCAATACCCGATTTCATAAATCAAATTCATTCAAACAGCTATTATGCCGCTTCGAGCATTCTTTCAACTTCATTAACAAGATCACGCAAGTGAAATGGCTTAGATAAAACTTTAGCATTCTTGGGTGCCTCAGAATCAGCTCGCAACGCGACAGCCGCAAACCCGGTAATAAACATAACTTTCAAATCGGGGTCAATTTCTGTAGCTCTTCTTGCCAGTTCAATTCCATCCATCTCTGGCATAACGATATCGGTCAAAAGCAGAGAAAATGGTTCCTCACGCAAACGATCATAGGCCGAAGCTCCGTTGTCGAAAGACACAACGATATAGCCCGCTTTGTCCAGAGCCTTTTCAAGAAAGCGGCGCATGTCGTTATCATCTTCAGCGAGAAGAATTTTCCTCATTATACTACCCTACATGTTTAGATACATCTAACGCCCATACGCCATGATTCTGGTAAACAACAAATGAACACTACTCCTTTTTTCCTGCTTGGAAGCCTAGATACACGATATTGGCAGCAAAATGACGGAATAGAGCTGGTTTTGTAAAAATTATAAGTTTATTCGATTCGATATCAAGCGATTTTTTACCTAATTCTGTTTTTGTGCCTTTTTTGGTTGATTGTAGTTAGACATTGGGCCTAATCTTTACTCCGAAACTTTACGAAGGCTTTTAAATCTAAGAGTCTGTTCAAGAATACACAACAGGGTTTGATTTTGCATAAATTGATCAATATCACGGATATTTTCGCAGCTCAGGGTGGTGCCCTTTGCAAGAGAATATTCGCCGATAGTGGCAATTTAGGCAAAACCCCCATATGCAAAACCTAATGGGCAGGCCATATTTTGGTGCTTATTGGGACAAATCAAGTTTGAAGGCAACCAGCCTGCGGCACTTGATTTGTCCCA
>JAAENI010000117.1 GCA_024224595.1 Hyphomicrobiales bacterium | reverse complement strand
TTCAGCCCTGACTTCAGGCGACAACCCATCAAAATCGTCAAGGCATTTTCATTGGGTGGGGTTTCTGCGGCAAATATCATGGTTGCAGTCGCAACCATTGGCATCGTACTCGGGGTGGTCAATGAGACGGGTATCGCAATACGTTTTGCCATCGCAATTTCTTCATTTGGAGAAAGTTATTTGATTGTTGCGTTACTGCTGGCAATGTTTGGTGCATTGATACTCGGTATGGGATTGCCGACGCTACCTGCATACCTCATTATTGCGATTATGATCGCCCCGGCCATAATCAAGGCCGGTGTCGATCCAATTGCGGCACATATGTTTGTACTTTATTACGCGGTTTACTCTTCCATTGTGCCGCCGATTGCTTACGGTTGTTATGTGGCTGCACCCATTGCGGGCGGTTATCCGCTGGCGACGTCCTTAATTGCTCTTCGTCTATCAGTGATTGGACTACTTGTTCCCTATGTTTTTGTTTACTCGCCTTCGTTGTTACTAATAGTTGATGGGTTTACATGGAGCGAATTGGCTGGAACAGTGATTCGGCTAATTGCGGCTATATGGATGTTTGCGGCTTGTTTTGCAGGAGTAGACCCTGTCACAGG
>JAAENI010000116.1 GCA_024224595.1 Hyphomicrobiales bacterium | reverse complement strand
CATTCATGGGCAATATAAGGGTTGATATCACCGGTTTTCTTTTTGGTGATATTCTTGCCGTTACGCGATCTGATATTGCTCTTATCTGGATCGGAGTTGTTGTCGTTTCAATGTTGTCAGTTGTCATCTGGCGGCCATTGCTGGCTATCTCGGTCAGTCGTGAGATCGCCATTGCCGAAGGTATCCGGGTTAAACTGGTTGAGCAGGTATTTCTGTTGCTGCTGGCAACCGTCATTGCACTGGCCATCAAGGTTGTTGGCGTTCTGCTGATCACCTCATTGCTGGTAATTCCAGCCGCCACTGCCCGCCGGTTTTCGCCATCCCCAGAATTGATGGCATTGATCGCGATTGCGCTTGGACTGGCCGCCGTCGGAGGCGGTTTGCTGGCGTCACTACAAATTGATTCGCCCGCCGGCCCCTCGATAGTGGTCACCATGTTTGTGATTCGTTTGGCCAGTTTGATCTTCAAAACCCGGTGAACCGTCACAATTGTGCTATTTATTATCAATTCGGCCTTGAAAAAGCCGCCATATAGCTGATTTAAGGGCGAAGTTGTTCTCAACATTCATCCGGGCGAAGATAAGCCTTTCCTTTTGGTTTGGTTTTTTCTAGGTTCCACAAAATTTCGATCAGACGAGGTAAGTACGTGTCATCCACATTTGATAAAGTCGCAGACAT
>JAAENI010000115.1 GCA_024224595.1 Hyphomicrobiales bacterium | reverse complement strand
GCATTAATCTGATAATTTCAGCGTTTGCTTTGTTGACATCCAATACAAACAGTTGAATTTGGTGGATTTGGCACAAATCGACTGAGGCTGGCAGGTCGCAAGCTGAACAGTTGACAAAATCGGAAACGGTAAAAGGTCCGCAATGCCGACCTTGACCCATCAATATTTGAGACTTTACGAAGGGCTGTAGTGAGCCCAGAACACCAAAATTCTGCAATGCCGTGAATGGCCGCTATCGCATGGAATGGACAATAACCACTGATTCAGTTTAAGAATTCTGGTATAGGGTTCTGTCCGTTAAGGGAAACTCTGCTTTCTTAATCTGGATGTCTTTTACTCGTTTTCGGTCCAATGGTGACAAAATGGATTGAAGGGAAAAAATGGCCGTTCAAAAGCTTCCTGTTCTCCAAACGTTAGGGTCAACCCAACTTTATTCTACGAACAAAGCGGACCTCCAAGGCTCCGCTGCTTTGTTGGGCTACAGTTTATTAAAATGGTTTTTTGGTTACAGATTGCGTATACAATTGCGACACGGTTTGAAAAGATAGGTATGATGTGATGACAGCAAATAAAGTCAATGTATGTGTGCTGGGAGCTTCTGGATATACCGGTTCTGATTTTATCAGACTGGCGGCGCGCCACCAAAACATAAACTTTGCAGCCCTGACAGCGCACACTCATGCGGGTAAGAAAGTGGCGGAAGTTTTTCCCCATCTTGCCACTTTGGATTTGCCCAAGCTAACCACGGTTGATGATGTGGACTGGTCTGATATTGATGTTGTGGTGTGTGGGCTGCCCCATGGTACGACCCAGGAAATTATTGCGAGCCTTCCTAAAGACATTAAGATAGCTGATATGTCTGCAGACTTTAGGTTACGCGATGCAAAGACATATGAAGATACCTATGGCAAACCACACCAAGCATTGGAACTGCAAAAGAAGGCTGCCTATGGCCTTACAGAACTGAATCGCGATGAAATTAGAAACACCCGGCTGGTAGCATGTCCCGGGTGTTTTCCAACAGCTGTGCTTTTGACGCTATTCCCTTTGCTGGCGGGAAAGCATATTGGCCCGAATGACCTGATTATTGATGCAAAATCCGGTTTAACCGGAGCGGGGAGAGGACTAAAGCAAAATACCCTGTTTTCCGAGGCAGGCGAGGGGCTCAGTCCTTATGGGGTGGGAACGCACCGTCATGCGCCAGAAATTGATCAAGAACTTACCAAAGCATTTGGCGATAGCGTGGTTGTCAATTTCACGCCCCACCTGGTGCCTATGAGCCGCGGCGAGTTGGTGACCTGTCATGTTAAGCTTTGCGACAACAATACGGTTGTAGATGTGAGAGAGGCTTTGTCTGCACATTATGCGTCGGAACCGTTCGTCAGAGTGTTAGCTGAAGGCGCCATGCTCGCAACTCAAAACGTGCGTGGATCGAACCATTGCCAGATTGGGGTGTTTGCAGATCGTATTCCCGGACGTGCAATCGTTATCGGCACGATTGACAATCTGGTAAAAGGATCTGCTGGTCAGGCATTGCAAAATCTAAACTTGATGTGTGGTTTTGCAGAAACCCAGGGCCTTGAACAATTGCCCATGTTTCCTTGAAACTCATGTTCGCCCCTAACATGTTGTTGGGGTGTTTGCGGCTGTGGGCGAAACACTATCTCACCAAGCACAAGCCAAAATGGTCTGTCGGTGGATCATATCTTGCAGGAGTTACGCCTGTTGGTTTCGTTAAAGCTGCCATTCACGAATGCGCAGCGAACGGCAAGAAGGTCCGGTGAGTTCAACAGATCGACGCAACACACTGGTTAAATTTTTCAGCTGGCGTTTGATATTGCAAGGTCTTTCTTGGGCGTTCGTTGAGTTGTCTTGCAACAGCGCTCAACTTCGATTGGCTATATACCGACAAATCCGTACCCTTTGGAAAGTACTGTCGCAGCAGGCGATCGGTGTTTTCGTTCGAACCGCGTTGCCAAGGGCTGTGTGGCTCACACAAGAAGACATCGATATCGGTTGCCAAGGTGAAAGTCTTGTGCCCAGCCATCTCACACCCACGATCCCATGTCAGCGAGCGATAAAGTTCTTTAGGTAAGTTACGTGACTGTTTGATCAACGCCTGAATGGCGCTGTGACTGTCTTTGTTGCTTACTTTTGCCAACATCACAAAACGAGTATGTCGTTCGACTAATGTTGCGATGAAGCTGTTGCCAGAGCCCGCAATTAGATCGCCTTCCCAGTGACCAGGCACAGCGCGGTCTTCGACATCAGCTGGTCTGTCACGGATCGAAATCGCATCGTTGAACTTACCTAGCCGTGCGCTATTGATTACGCAAGGTTCATCTGCACTTGTGTCGAGCATGCAGTGTTGCAAAGAAGGGTCAGTATGCCGCCCTTCGCAGTTCCAGTGCACAGAGATGGATCATGCCTCCAGCGGAAAAGTTATAGGCATTTGATAGACAAAGAACCAATGTCGGAACCCGCAGAAGGCTAATCTGACGAAGTGGTTTTACATGCCTTCGTTTTCTGCCCAGTCGGTCAGTTTGGTAAGGAATTCGCTGCACTGGTGCATTTGGTCTACCTCAATGTACTCGTCAGGCAGGTGGGCCTGTTTTATGCTGCCGGGACCGAAGATCACGCCCGGCATACCGGCCTTTTGAAAGTGACCTGCCTCTGTGCCATAGGAAACCCGACCGGATCGATTTAGGCCGGTCAGGTGACGGAGCAGGAACTCGGCAGGTGAATTCTCATCCGGCAACAGTGCCGGAATATCGATGCCCCTTTTTGTGATTACACTGGCATTTGGCGAAATTGCTTTCAGCGAAGGTGTGATTTCCCGGTCAATGAATTGCAGGACTTCGGCTTCCAGCGCCTCAACATCGTCGGTCGGGATCATTCGAAATCCCCAACTGAATTCGCACAAGGCAGGTATGACGTTGTTGGCGGCGCCGCCGGAAATCATGCCAAGGTCAATTGTCGTATAGGGCGGTACAAAGCCGTTATCCGGATCTGCTTTGTCGCGCAGGCGATTCTGCAGGTTTTCAATAAACCCGATAATCCGGGCTGCAGCCATGATGGCATTGGCTCCCAATTCCGGCCTGCTTGAGTGGCCGTCAACACCGTGGACCTCGGTTCGAAGAGTGCGGCCACCCTTGTTGCCACCGATAATCTGCATTGACGTCGGTTCACCAACAATCACGGCAATTGGAAGCGGCCGGTTGTCGATTATATCATCTATCAGACCGAGCACGCCAGTGCATCCCACTTCCTCGTCATAGGAAAAGGCGAAATGGAGGGGAATTTTCAAATCCCGTCTTTTCATATCCGCTGCATGAGCCAGCACACAGGCGACAAACCCTTTCATGTCGGACGTCCCGCGCCCGAACAGACGGTCGCCGCGCTGCACAATGGAAAAAGGATCACTTGTCCAGTTCTGATCCGCAACGGGTACCACGTCCGTATGACCGGACAATACAATGCCGCCTTTATCCGGGGGCCCGATTGTCGCCCACAGATTGGCCTTGTTGTTTTCCTTGTTGAATGTAAGATGGCTTTCGATGCCAAGATCATTCAGGTAATTCTGAACATGTTCGATCAATTGCAGGTTTGACTTCACCGAAGTCGTGTCATAGGCGATCAAATTGCCCAACATGGCGATGCACTCTTCACCGATTGACTTAGCAGCATTCATGCCTGTGGAATCCTTGTATTTGGATCGTTAACTGTGATTGTGGACGCCAGTGATGTCAATACTTTATACTCCTCAAAAAGCCCGCCTGTTACAGCGGGTTGCCTTCAGAGCCGCGCGGTATTCTTGTTAGAAACTCATTCGTAATTTTATGTAGAAACTCCCTTCAAAGCTATGAAGGGATCAAAGCGCATATCAGCAAACTATATGGAATGGAGGTAGGCGAACCGTTTACCATACAGCCATTTTGAGCTTTGATTGGATACTCTTCGAATTATTCAATAATCCATAAATATTTTGGTCGAAGAACACGCTAAACAGGGAACACTTTCCGTATACCGCTAGTGGTTCTGTCCAGTTTTTCTTCAATACCTTTTGAAATGACGGCCATTGCGATGGGCATGCAAATATTAATAAACGACTATCTGGAAAGAATGGTTATGGAAATACGGGGATATGGCGTAGGTTGAGTAAGTGTTTCACTGCAAAAACGCAAAGGTACTATCGACGGGGTGCCGTTCTCAAGCGGGTCAACACAGCCCTGAAACCTCACTACTTTTTGGATTTTTGAATGCGTCCCCCCATCCTGTTCGGTACCCCTTCTTTATGTCTTCCACTACCGCGTTGATAGAAAGTATAAGGGATCTGTTCCGGCTAATGGCGAAATGACACTCTAAGGCATCTTTCCGTACAGCCGGCGTTCAATCAAAGCGCAACGAAAGGCCGTTGTGAGTCCAAAGCAACTGTCTTTCTTGCTACTAGAAGTCCCCAGCTTATCGATTTCCACATTGTCTTCAATCACCAGGTAAACCCAGACGGATGAAAATGAAGTTTGACGGTGTTGCGGGCTCTCAAATAGGGAAATGCTCACCAGAAAATGCACACTAAATTCTGTTTTCAACCAACCAATGGCATTGGTTACCTTGATCAGAACGGTCGCTTATTTAATGCCTGCTTCATCGCCATCTACGTAGCTTATGTAATTCTAATTCCATTCTTCACCACCATTCGGTGATTTTTCTTGTCTGCCACCAAGGCGATATCCTCAAGTGGATTACCGTCAACTATCAGTATGTCTGCAGCCTTGCCTTCGGCAATCGTACCGCGATCAGTTAGTTGCATCAGATCAGCACCGTTGCGAGTGGAAATGATAAGGGCATCTATGGGTGAAATTCCGATTTCGGTCATGTAGGCAAGCTCCATCGCATTTTTACCATGTTGGTTGAATGGTGTACCAGCATCGGTACCCATAGCGATTTTACCACCTGCTTTGTAATAGTCCTTTATAGATTGGGTATGCCGTTCGGTGACACGTATGCTTTTTTCCACCGCATATGCCGGTATGCCATTATCCTTGTTGGCGATAATATTGCGAACAGCTGATAGAGTGGGTACAAGATAGGTACCACGTTCTTTCATTTCCGCTATGCATTTATCATTCATGAATATCCCGTGTTCGATGGAATCAACACCACCACGCACTGCATTCAATATGCCTTCACTGCCTTGAGCGTGACTGGCACAGGTACGGTGAAAGCGATGACCTTCAGATATGCCAGCCGCCATTTCTTCTGCTGAGTAATGGGCATCCTCTGGATTGACCCCCTTGGTCATCACACCGCCGGTGGCCATCATCTTTATAAGATCGGAACCAGCATGAATCTGTTCTCGTACTGCCTTAATAACTTCATCGACGCCATCGGCAACACGTCCATTTTTATTGCCATGTCCACCAGTCATGCAAATGACACGCCCCGATGCTCGGATCGTCGGCCCCAACTGTCGACCGGAATTGCATGCATCGCGTACAGCAAACTCCAAATAATCACGGCCTCCACAATCACGTACCCCGGTGATGCCACTGGCCAGTGTCATCTGCGCATGATCGAGAACTCGCATGGTGATTTGCCCAGCTGTCATTTGATCGAGAGCAGCCATCGGGTTTCCCTCAGCCGCATAACACAGATGCACATGGCAATCGATCAGGCCAGGCAACAAGGTTCCACCTGATGTATCAACTCTCTCGCCAGCGAAACCTTCAAATTTAGCCATTTGTGCAACTTCTGAGATTTTTCCATCCTCGACCATAACACCCTGATCGTGCGATATCTCGCCAGAACCGTCAAATATCAATCCGCCTGCATATAAAGTACCCATTTTGCTCTCCCTCTTTCCAGTATTCAGGTTATTAACGTGAGTCTGTCTGGCTCATCTAGAAATCATTTCGATAGTTAACTCAATACCTTCGCCAATTGTTGACAGATTTAGCTTGATCTGAGGCCAAAAAAACGCTGTAGAATTGTATTGTGTGTGAGATTGGAATCAACATTATTGGACCCTTTTAGGTACTAACAACCTAACTTCCAATTTTTCTGGGGAGAAATTGACTTTCTGAAAAACAGATCAGAAACCGAAATCTGCACTGCATTTGAGGAAGTTTATTAGAGTATGGACTCTGAGTAATAATATTGTCGGCCACGACTCAAATACAGGACAATTTTGGGTCAAGTCGCATAGTTACAAAATGGTAAGAATGGGAAATTTGCGAAATTTGATGCGTTTATCATCAATACTCGGAGTGATCTTCGACAGAAGATCTGGAACCTTGGCTTCAGGCACTTCGCGGCACAATAGCTCATGTCGCAAGTTGAACAATATTCAAAATGAAAATGGTAATAAGTTCGCATAATGACATTCGAGCTACTCCAACACAACTTTAACTGAACTTCTGTTTTTCGAAGTTTCCCAGCGGAAATTAAATTTGGCACGATGACCGAGAACGTCAGGTTCCAGCCTAGACATACCACAATGCGAATGGCTGTTGTCGGAAGAAACTAGTCACCTAAACAATAACCGTGCCCGTTTCTCGCAAATATATCCAACCTGTCACATAATTCGCACTCTCGGGCCTGCAATACAGCCCCAACATGTCTGTAAGGGCATTTACTTGGGGAATGACGGCGGATAGCATCGCGAAGAAATAAATTGGACAGGCTGCATGACAATTGAAATCGATTCAAACCGGTTCTTGACGGATCTCCACACTCTGCGCGGCTTTGGTGCATCCGGTGTGGGAAAGGGCGTGGTGCGCCCCGCTTACAGTGATGCTGACATTGCTGCGCGGAAATGCTGGCAGAACGCATGAGAGAGGCTGGTCTACAAACCTGTTTTGATCCGGTGGGTAATCTGTTCGGATTAGCGCATGGGACATCTTTGCTATTAGGTTCACACAGCGACAGCCAACCCGAAGGCGGCTGGCTGGATGGTGCGTTTGGAGTAATTGCAGCGTTGGAAGTGGCGCGGGCTTCACGTGAAGCGGGTGGACCGCCGGTTTCAGTAGTCAGTTTTCAAGATGAGGAAGGTCGGTTTGGAGTAACCACAGGCAGTGCAGTATGGTCCGGGCAAATCGGGTTGGCTGATGCCGACATTCTGAGCGATAATCAGGGGATTACTTTTGCCCAGGCGCGCGGCTGCATGGCGGGCCTTGCAAGCGATTTCGTTGATCCTGCACAATTCAAAGGTTTCATCGAAATGCATATCGAGCAAGGGCCAGCACTGGACAACGCCAATGAACAGATCGGTATCGTCACAGATATCGTCGGCATTCGCGATATGCGGGCAACTTTCGAGGGGCGCCAAAATCATGCTGCCACCCCGTCACATTGTCTATGTGCGTCCAGAAAGTCCTTCGAAATATCAATGCCTATGCTATCATTAGTCATCATCGTCATGTCCTATGCTTGTCATGCAAGCTTATAGCTTGCGTATCCGTTCAGGCCTCATGCGAAGACGGCGGCTGATCATACTCCAAAACGGTCCTTCAAGACCAAGCCCATATCGATCCAACCGCCGCCAATGCTCGCCAAAAAAATGGCGTGGCGCGCATTGGCTCGATCTTTGCAGATCGATAGGGAAATTATAAGACAAGCCTATTCTGTTGAAAAATTCCCTATTTGCCTTTATTGCAAAAAATTCGACCTCATTGAGAAGGCATTGGGATTCTTGGTTGAGGGGGCAGCTAATTTGCAATCAACGCGACCCTGATAAAGCTCAAGCCAAGGCGGGTAAATTCATTGGCGGTTTTCGATATTTTTCTCGGATAGCGAAAATATTAGACTCCATGATATTCGAGTTTTTCAACAGAATAAGCCCAAAGCGGTCATGGAAGCTGTGTCGCGACTTGACTAAACAGATCACGATTAAGGAGCATTACCTGCTCATCTCATTTCAACAACAGGAACCCAAGCCATGCATTTTCCTTCACCGCCGCTCTATCCATCACAACGCTCTGCGGTCTTGGCGAACAACATGGTGGCATCATCTCAACCACTGGCCGGGCAAGCTGGACTGGCCATGCTCGCCAAAGGTGGCAATGCTGTTGACGCTGTACTGGCGTCAGCGATTACACTCACGATGGTTGAACCTACGGGCAATGGAATTGGGTCAGATGCCTTTGCTATCTTGTGGGATGGTAAAGAATTGCATGGGCTTAATGCATCAGGTCGATCACCCGGCGGCTGGACACCAGAACGGTTTGAAAAAATGGGCGGCATACCCAACCGGGGTTGGGAGACGGTAACAGTTCCGGGAGCCGTTGGCGGGTGGGTTGAACTTTCCCAACGCTTTGGCAGACTGCCGTTTGAATCTCTTTTTGAACCTGCAATCGAATATGCACAAAATGGTTTTTATGTTTCGCCAATCATTGGGAAATACTGGGGCATTGGCTCTGATTTGCTAAAAATTCAGCCCGGTTTTGCCGACCATTTCATGCCGGGCGGCCGCGCTCCTGTTGCAGGAGAGAAATTCATCAACCTCAATGGTGCAGCCACCCTGCGAGAGATAGCCGAAACCAAAGGCGAATCCTTTTATCGCGGTGCTTTAGCTGAGAAAATCGCCGCGAATGCAAAGCAATACGATGCTGCACTTAGTCTCGATGATCTGGCCGCCAACGAACCGGATTGGTGTGGAACGGTTTCGCAGAAATTCGATGATGTGGAACTCCATGAAATACCACCAAACGGCCAGGGAATAGCCGCTTGCATGGCATTGGGAATACTAGCGCACACGTCAATCCGGGACCTTGGGCCAGAAGAACCAGAGGCTCTGCATCTGATGTTTGAGGCCATGAAACTGGCTTTTACGGATTCAGCGGCATATGTGACTGATCCGGCCTGTATGGGTAGCATATCAGCTGAAGATCTGCTCGACTCCTCATATCTCGCCGCACGAGCAAAACTCATTGACCCAAAAAAAGCTCAAGATTTTAAAAGCGGCGCGCCTCGCCGGGGAGGAACCGTCTGCCTGTCGGCAGCTGACAACAGCGGAATGATGATATCATTTATTCAATCCAACTTTGCTGGATTTGGTTCAGGGGTTGTCATCCCCGGAACCGGTATTCACCTGCAGAATCGTGGATGCAGTTTTTCTCTGGAACCGGGTCATCCAAACATTGTTGCCCCACGCAAGCGGCCTTTTCACACTATTATTCCGGGCTTCCTGATGGCAAATAATCAACCTCGTATGGCATTTGGCGTCATGGGAGGAATGATGCAGGCCCAAGGGCACGTGCAAATGGTGTTACGGACCCAGCTTTGGGGACAGGATGTACAAACCGCCATCGATGCCCCACGCTGGCGTGTTACAGAGGGCTTGAGAATATCTTGCGAAGCAGCCATGGACCCTGCAGTGCTGGAAAGGCTTGCGGCCATAGGACACGATATTTTGATTGAGGAACCGGATCTGGCGTTCGGCTTTGGTGGCGCCCAGATGATTGAATGCCTCGACGGTGGAGGTTATGCTGGTGGTTCCGATTCCCGCAAGGATGGCGGCGCATATGGATTTTAACGTTAAAAGCATCATCTGATAGCACGTGCAATTGTAGTTTGGGAATAAGAGGGGTTAATATGGCGATCAAAACTGCAATTATCGGGCTTGGAATTATGGGGCGGCGAATGCTCGAACATATGCGTCATCACCAGGGTTATGTCCCCGACATTCTGTGGGATCCCGATCCTGACGCTTGCTCTCTTGCACTTGCCCAGGCTCCCGGTGCGATTATTGCTCTAAACGCCGAGGCTGCAATTGCAAACGCAGATCTGGTTTATCTTGCATGCCCACCTGTTCCTCGCAAAGAATATTCGCTGGCTGCAGCCACAGCCGGTAAAGCTGTTTTTCTGGAAAAACCATTGGGAATTAACGTCAACGAAAGTGCCGACCTGGTTAAACAGCTGATCCAACTTGATGTTCCCGCAGCGGTTAATTTTACACAGGCTGCTGGTATTGCGTTAACTGAAGTATCCTCGGCAGCACACGCGGGAGATCTAGGTGATGTAGTGGGCATTGATATTGTGGTGACCTACGCTAATTGGCCGCGGGAATGGCAAAAGACTGCAAACTGGCTTCGATTTCGCGCCGAAGGCGGCATGACCCGAGAGGTTGTTTCGCACTTCCTGTTTTTTTCTGAACGTATTCTGGGGCCGCTTCACCTTGTCTGGTCTTGTCCTTCATATCCTGAAGACACAGCGCTTTGTGAAACCCATATGCTGGCACGACTTGAAGCAGCGGGCGGTTGTCCAGTAACTGTGATGGCCTGCGTGGGCGGTGCTCAACCAGACCGCCAGGAATTGACAGTCAAAGGAACCAAAATCAGTCGCCGCATAAGTGAATTCTATCGCGAAATGTCTTCTGATGGAGGTGAATTCTTGCCAATTGAATCGGAACCAGCAGACCCGCGCGCTATAGCATTGAAAGCTCAGCTTGATGATTTACTCTTGTGCATCGCTGGGCATCCAAACCGTCTTGCCACTCTAAAAGAGGCCCTGCGGATACAAAGGCTTGTTGAGGGTATGCTAATCGGCAAAAATTGAATGATCGTACTGTTTCATTGTTTTGCCTAAAAACGTCAACTTTGTTTTGCGATTTCGTTTTTTTTTGTACCTATGATTCAAGCGCTTCACTCCCATGGTCAACGGCCCTCCATTGATAGTGCGCTTCTTCCTGGTCTTGGATGCAAACTTTGGACCAAACCGATTCCACCAGAAATGGATCGTTTCGTGAGCCTGATGTTGCAGATCGCCAGTAATGTTATGGTAGATCAGACAAAGGCTGTGAAAGTTCGCACCTACCGTTTCGACGACGAGAGCGTGCGATGCAGCGCTTTAACAGTTCCGCCACGCTGAAGATATTTATCAGCTATCACGCGCAGATATACAGCCATTTTGATCACGAGAGACATTTAGAAACCGGACAATCCTTCAAGCTAAAACATGCACCGCTCTCACAGAGTGGCTTAATTTCTGCGCAACCTTCCATTCCCTTTGATTCAATCAAACTTGCAAACACGCTGATCTCAAATCCCTGTTTTCAATTGTGCCTGATCGAGATTTGAAAAAAGAGGCATTGGCCATTACGCCGCTCCATTTTTCAGAACAAAGGCGATGAGAGCGCCCCGCCGTGCAACACTGCCGGCGGTGGAACAAACTTCGCATGGCTGGGCAAATGTCGATGAATGGCAAAGGATTGGGAGGAAACCATCCATTCTGCCCAAATCTGGCTACTGATAGTTTAATTCAAGCTGGTAACAAGGTGGATCGCGAGGCACTTAATTTATGGGAAAGTTTTGCGTCAGACTCTATTTGATTGGGCCTTTTGAAATCTGCTGCTCATAAATTGTAGCAAGCATACCAAACTGAGTTGCCAATTTATTAGACGTTTGCGTTGTTTTGTGTTTTTAATATATTGATTACCACCCTAAATGAGGTGATGATATTGAAAGGGAGATATAAAACATGAATTTTTCAAAAGTTAAGACGACCATACTGGCTGGTGCAATGGTTTTTGGCCTGGGTGTCGGGCAGAGTTCTGCAGAAACACTAAAATATGCTTTTCAGGGGTCATTGAAATCCCTTGATCCTTATTCACTCAATGAAACTTTTACCCTCGGCTTTCTTGGCAATGTATATGAAGGCCTGATTCGTCGTGGCCCAGACCTTAATATCCAACCTGCATTAGCAACAAGCTGGGAAGTGCTTGAACCAACCAAATGGCGTTTTCATCTCCGCAGGGGTGTAAAATTCCACAACGGCAATGATTTTAACGCTGATGACGTAATATTTTCCGCTGATCGCGTCCGCGCCGAAGGCTCCGATTTAACAACCCGCATTCCCAAAGATGCCAAATTCGTCAAGGTTGACGATCATACAGTGGACGTGATTCTAACTTCTGCCAATCCAATTCTTCATTATGAGTGGGGAACATGGTCGATCATCGACAAGGAATGGGCAGAAGCCAATGATTCCGTAAAAGTTACTTCTGCCTCTGATGACAATGCGACAAAAATTTCGCTTGAAGCAAACGGAACAGGCCCATTCAAAATCACAAAACATGATGTTGGCGTTTCGACTTCGCTGGTGCCCAATAATGGTTGGTGGGACACACCAAAGCACAACTTGACCAAAATCGAGTTTACCACAATCGCTTCAGATGCAACCCGTGTTGCAGCTTTGCTATCCGGCGATTTAGACATGGTTTACCCAATTCCTGTTCAGGATTTGAAGCGGGTCGATAGCAACGATGGAACCCGTGCATTAATTGGTCCTGAATTACGCACCATCTTCCTTGGTATGGACCAGATACGCGACGAATTGTTAGAATCGAATATAAAGGGCAAAAACCCGTTCAAGGATGTTCGTGTTCGCAAGGCTTTTTATCAGGCTATCAATATTGAAGCGATCAAGAAAAAGGTTATGCGCGATCTGGCAGACCCATCGTCAATCATGATTTCACCATTTCTATTCTCAAACTCTGGTGATTTTGTCCGTTACCCCTATGATGTAGCCGCTTCAAAGGCTCTGCTTACAGAAGCCGGCTACCCGGATGGGTTTGAAGTTGGTATGGATTGCCCGAACGACCGCTACGTTAATGACGAGGCGATCTGCCAGGCTGTAACCGCAATGCTAGCGAAAGCCGGTATCAAGGTAAATCTGAACGCTCAACCAAAATCCAAATATTTTGCTAAAGTGCTGGCATCCAACAGTTTTGAAACATCATTCTTCCTCCTCGGCTGGACCCCTGGTTCACTTGATTCATGGAACGTGATTTCAAACTTACATGGTTGCCGTGACGAAAAAGGCAAAGGCAGCCCATTTAATCTTGGTGGTTATTGCAACCCAAAAGTTGATGAGCTGGCCAAGCAGATTTTGGTGGAAAACGATCCGGCAAAACGCGATGGTTTGATTACCGAGGCTTTCAGAATCACCACAGATGAAGTGGCTTATATTCCACTTCACCAACAAGGTCTGGCTTGGGGTGTTTCCGACAAAATCACACTGGAACAGCGTGCTGACAACCAGTTCATGATGTACTATGTCACCAAGAACTAGGTATTTGTTCCACTAAACCAATTAGAGCCCTCGCAGCCAATCAAACGGCTGCGAGGATTGTTTTTCCCTCAAAATTTCAGGCCGCACAATGCTTGCTTTCATGATCCGCCGCGTGTTTCAGTCTGTCATTGTGATGTTCGTCGTCGCGCTGATTTCGTTTTTGTTATTTCGTTTTGTCGGTGATCCGGTCAACCAGATGGTCGGCATTGAAACCACACCGGAACAGCGCGACGCTTTGCGCGTTCAACTGGGCCTAAACGACCCTGTTCTCACCCAGTTTTGGCGATTTATAATGGGTGCGGTTCAGCTCGATTTTGGAACTTCATACCAATTCAAACAATCTGTCGCTGCAATGATTGGCAAGCGCGCACCAGCAACTCTTGAACTGTCACTAATATCTGCAGTTTTCGCTACTGTCGTTGGCATTCCCATGGGTGTCTACACCGGTTTAAAACGCGATTCGTGGTTATCAAAAATGTTTTTGACCGTTTCATTGGTCGGCATCTCACTCCCCACATTTCTCATTGGTATTTTGTTTATTTTTGTCTTTGCAGTTCAGTTTCAGGTGCTTCCATCATTTGGGCGTGGCGAAGTGGTCGACCTTGGCTATTGGAACACCGGCCTGCTCACAGCCTCCGGTCTCAAGGCGTTGATATTGCCCTCAATCACACTTGGTCTGTTTCAAATGACCTTGATCATGAGGTTGGTTCGTTCAGAAATGCTGGAAGTCATGCGCACAGATTACATTAAGTTTGCGCGCGCGCGTGGCCTTACCCGTCGCGCGGTTAACTTTGGCCACGCTTTGAAAAATACATTGGTGCCGGTCATCACCATTACCGGTCTTCAATTGGGATCAGTGATTGCTTTTGCCATTATCACAGAGACAGTATTCTCCTGGCCGGGCATGGGACTATTGTTCCTCAATTCTGTTCAAAATGTCGATATTCCGATTATGGCTGCCTATCTGATGCTGATTGGATTTTTGTTTGTAACCATCAATTTGATAGTTGATCTGCTATATGTGGCGGTTGATCCACGCATTCGTGTGACGGGCGTAGAGCTATGAGCGACGCTTCCACCAATTCAAATGCTAAAATTAATGACAATGAGAAAGGCTTAGTCGTACGCATTATTGACAGTGATATGTTTTACTCATTTCGTCAGTCAAAAATAGTCATGGCTGCAGCCTTTGTGACACTTTCATATTTTTTGCTGGCGCTGTTTGCTCCGCTAATTTCACCGCAAAACCCTTTTGATCTGGCGAACCTCGATTTAATGGACGGCCTCACTCCCCCTGCTTGGGAAGATGAAGGTCAGGCACGGTTTCCACTTGGAACAGATGATCAGGGCCGCGATTTGCTTTCCGCTATCTTGTATGGGTCGCGACTTTCGCTCACAGTCGGCTTCGCCAGTGTAGCCTTTGCCGCAATTCTGGGTATCAGCCTTGGATTGATTTCCGGCTATGTCGGTGGGCTTGTTGATACAGTCATCATGCGCATAGCAGATATACAACTGACTTTCCCGTCGATCCTGATAGCACTCTTGATTGATGGCACTGTGTCCGCTCTGTTCCCGAGTTCCAACCGTGAGGATACCGCCTTTTGGGTACTGGTTTTGGCCATTGGTCTGTCGTTTTGGGTTCAATATGCCCGCACTGTGCGGTCTTCTGTGCTGGTGGAAAAAGAACGTGAATACGTGCAGGCCGCAAACCTGATTGGCCTAAACCCGGTCACTATTATGTTGCGCCATGTATTGCCCAATGTGCTGGGACCAATTCTCGTAATCATCACCATCAACTTGGCATTGGCGATTATCACAGAAGCGACACTTTCATTCCTCGGTGTTGGTATTCCAGTTACCCAACCATCACTTGGAACCCTCATCCGTATTGGCCAAGATTTCCTGTTTTCCGGTGAATGGTGGGTCACAATATTCCCCGGCGCAGCACTTGCTATATTGGTGCTCGCCGTAAATCTTTTGGGCGACTGGTTGCGTGATGCCCTCAATCCAAAATTGCGGTGAATGATGAGCGAACCCCTCCTGCAGGTCCGAAATCTGATTATTGAGTTTCCCACAAGGAAAGAGTTGTTGCGCGCGGTCGATGAGATTTCTTTCGACATTAAAGCGGGTGAAATACTTGGCGTAGTGGGTGAATCCGGTGCAGGTAAATCTCTTACCGGGGCAGCCATAATTGGACTGCTTGAGCCACCTGGCCGCATTGCCGGAGGCGAGATTATTTTCGATGGTCAGCGCATCGATAATCTTGAACATGCGGATATCCAAAAATTGCGCGGCAAACGTATCGCCATGATTTTTCAAGATCCCTTGACCAGCCTCAACCCGCTCTACCGGGTTGGCGAGCAATTAATAGAAACCATCCAGACCCATTTGCCACTGAACAATACACATGCGCGCAAACGAGCAATTGAACTGCTGGACGAGGTCGGTATTCCTGCTCCAGAGACCAGAATTGACGGCTATCCGCACCAGTTTTCAGGCGGAATGCGTCAACGTGTGGTAATCGCTCTTGCACTTGCAGCCGAGCCTGATCTAATTATTGCCGATGAACCCACCACCGCACTGGACGTTTCAGTTCAGGCTCAAATAATTTCACTTCTCAAAACGTTATGCCGTGATCGCGGAACAGCGGTGATGCTTATTACTCACGATATGGGGGTCATTGCTGAGACTGCCGACCGGGTGGCAGTCCTTTATGCGGGCCAGATTGCCGAAATTGGCAACACCCGTGATCTGATCAAATCACCCAAGCACCCCTATACAAATGGCCTGATGAGCTCAATTCCTTCAATGGAAAGCGTGGAGGACCGACTGGTGCAAATTCCAGGTTCCATGCCGAGGCTAAATGCCATTCCTGATGGTTGTTCATTCCATCCACGATGTTCAAAAGCCTTCACCCCATGTACGAAAAGCCGCGCACCGCTTATTGATGTGGGCGATGCTCGTGCCGCATGCTGGCTCTATGGCGCGGAGGTCGACAATGGATAAGTCAACACTTGTTAGTGTCAGTAATCTGACCCGCTTGTTCGATGTTTCAAAACCACTTCTCAATCGTGTAATCGAGCGAGAGGGTAAAAAACTGCTAAGGGCGGTAGACGATGTCTCCTTCGATATTGCCGAGGGTGAAACTTTCGCCCTGGTTGGTGAATCCGGTTCAGGAAAATCCACCGTTGCCAAAATGGTGGTTGGCTTGTTGCCGCCAACCGAGGGTCATATTCGAATAGACAGCCTTGATCTTTCGGACAAATCCCAACGCGGAAAAATGCGCGAGATGCGTTCGCAAATACAGATGATATTTCAGGACCCGTTTGCCAGTTTAAACCCACGTTGGCGGGTGGAAAAAATCATTGCAGAGCCCATTCTTGCTTTCAATCTGGAACCGGATGACAACGCCATCAAACGTCGGGTCGGCGATCTGCTTACTCTTGTGGGGCTTGATCCATCGGACGGGCGTAAATTCCCACATGAATTTTCCGGTGGCCAGCGCCAGCGCATCTGTATTGCAAGGGCGCTGGCTTCCAAGCCAAAATTCATTGTCTGTGACGAACCAACATCAGCTCTTGATGTTTCTGTTCAGGCGCAAATCCTCAAGCTCATGCGCGATCTGCAAGACGAATTTTCTCTCACGTTCCTGTTTATCAGTCACGATCTTTCGATCGTTCGCCATATGGCGACACGCATCGGTGTGATGTATTTGGGCCGCCTGGTGGAAATCTCCAAAACCAAAACCCTGTTTAGAAATCCAAAGCACCCCTATACGCGTATGCTGCTCGACGCGGTGCCGGATCTTGAAATGAGCGGCCGTGAGCGCAAACCGGTTGAAGGGGAAATCCCCAATCCGATCAACCCGCCTTCGGGCTGCACCTTCCACCCCCGTTGTCCTTTTGCAGACAAACGCTGCCGCACTGAAATCCCGGTACTGATTACGCTCAATGATACTTCAGTAGTCTGTCACGCTGTGGAAGAAGGTCGACTGAAACAATCAAGTTCGTAGTGGCAGACTGGCATTTGTTAGAAGTGCTCTAAGCAGTCGAAGTGCGCTGCCCGGCTTTGCGGAGTATCAGCATCAAATCGTTCGGGTAAACCAATCCAGCTGACAGGCGGATCAATCCTTTACTCACGCTAATCCGCCCTCATGCTTCCTAGTTCAGGTATTGGCACAGTGCCATTGAGAGATGTGTCGCAACTTGGACAATAAAACAATTTAAAAACAGTAGTTTGTCCTGTGTGGATAGTTCCCTATTTGCAAGCCTTTTATTGAAGTAATTATATTTTGTCAGAAGCAGTCTTGTGTTCGGCCTGTTAACGCGACACACATGGCCGCTGGCCATCCCTCTCAGTGATGCAAGCATCACCTGCCGGGCAGTGGATGGTTTCCACCAACCAAGTTCCATTCCGCATATCGAACAGCAAGCGT
>JAAENI010000114.1 GCA_024224595.1 Hyphomicrobiales bacterium | reverse complement strand
TTGGATCGAGTCCGTTATGAGAAAGTCGTAAAATCGATCATTTTCATCCCGGCTGCCATTTCTATGGTCAGCGCAGCGGTCACCTGGAAATTTGTTTACGCCTATAGACCTATTAATCTATCACAAATTGGGGTGATCAATGGCTTAATGGTTGCACTCGGCAGAGAGCCGGTTGGATGGTTAATCGAACGCCCATGGATTAACAATCTGGCTCTCATCGTAGTTGGCATTTGGATCTGGACTGGATTCTGCATGGTGATCTTCTCCGCGGCTTACAAAAACATCCCCAGAGATCTCATTGAAGCAGCCCGTACTGACGGGGCTAGCGAGTGGCAGATTTTTTGGGGGATCATTTTACCGCTGATGACAACGACGATCGCCGTGGTTGCCACAACTATGATTGTGCAAGTACTTAAAATTTTCGACATTGTATTCGTCATGACCAATGGCGCTTACGGCACCGAAGTAGTGGCCAACCGGATGTACAAGGAGATGTTCAACTTCTACAATTACGGCAGAGCAAGCGCTATTGCCGTCGTTCTCTTGTTGTTGATTACACCGATTATGATTATCAATATTCGCCGATTCACCCGTCAAGAGGCGAGGTAACGATGAGTTTCAAGCGCCTGATATTACGAATACCATTACATTTGATACTG
>JAAENI010000113.1 GCA_024224595.1 Hyphomicrobiales bacterium | reverse complement strand
TCATAGAAATATTCCTTGAACTGGCTTTCGATTATGCCTCGCTTTTCTTCAACAACCAGCACTTCTTTCTTGCCGCGTACAAAATCAAGAGCATCACGACGAGCCAGCGGCCAAACCATCGCCACTTTGTAGATATCGATTCCCAGCGCTCGACATTTGTCTTCATCCAGTCCCAACAGGCGCAATGCCTCCAACAAATCCAGATGAGCCTTTCCGGTTGTCACAAATCCGAAAATTGCCTGTTTGACATCATAGAGGACACGATCAATAGGATTGGCTTCTACAAAAGCCTCTATTGCCTTCATCTTATAGCCAATCCTGGTTTCTATTTCCGGACTAGGCAAATCTGCATTGCGTATATGCAATCCACCTGCAGGACCATCAAAAACAGGTATGTTGAATTTTCTGTCTTCAAGTAATTCTACAGAGCGACCCGATTCAACTGTTTCCGAAATTGCTTTAAAACCAACCCAGGTACCACTAAATCGCGACAGGGCAATTCCATATTCGCCGTATTCGAGATATTCTTGCACGGAAGCCGGATTCAACATCGGCATAAACCACGCCATCAATGCTACATCTGACTGGTGCGGCATTGATGACGAGACGCAACCATGATC
>JAAENI010000112.1 GCA_024224595.1 Hyphomicrobiales bacterium | reverse complement strand
TGCTTCACGGTTAAAACCCGCCTGTTTGGTCAATGGGGTGCCAATACACCGATCGACAATGCCCGGCACCCAACCCGTAATCGGGAAGACCACTGCTACTGCAACCGTTCTCATGGCTCATGGATATCTAGAGACACTTTCCAACTGAACCAGCTGCGCAGACTCTTCCATCGGTCCAGGTCGCCCCTTCCAGCTTGGCCTGAATCAGGATGGCACCAGTGAGGTTGGCCCCCTGAAGATTCGCACCGCGCATATCGGCATCCAGCAGGTTGACGTTCTGCATATTCGCCAGCATCAGATTGGCCTTTTGCAGGTTTGCAGCATGCAGGTGTGCATTTTCCAGATTGGCCAACATCAAATCAGCCCCTTTCAGATTGATCAGCTGCATGATTGCATAGGAAAAATTGGCCCGCTGAAGCTTTGCCCCATCAAGCCGCATTTTTTCCATAGAAGCATGGTTCATATTGACACCGGGAGCACTGACACCGGTGCGCACCGCAGAGGTGCATTGTGCATCCGGCTCCATTTTGCACTGGCTATTCACGCGGGCCAGTTTTTCAGTATTTGCTGTCCAGGCAAACACTGTAGCCCCGTAGGCCAAAGAAAACACAATAGCCCCGGTAAACACCGTGCAACCCAATAGACTTTTCATTACAGGCTCCTCTCACAATTATAATTTTAATAATGCTGCTAAGGAACCTCTGAAAAAGTCGTGAACCTCGATCTTGTCGCC
>JAAENI010000111.1 GCA_024224595.1 Hyphomicrobiales bacterium | reverse complement strand
TTTGGACGCGATCATTCATGGAGATGTTGAATTAAAGGTTGATGTCAGGACACCACATAAAAACGGCGGCGATCCTGTGCCATTGTTCTTTCTGACGGTTGCACCGGGTGCGACCGTGACGTTTTTCATTGCGCCGACCGGGCGCGGAATGGAGCAACTACTACATGAGTTGGATGAAGAAATTGGCGATACTGTTTTGTCGCGTTTCTGCGAATTAATTGGTGATGATCGCCCACAGGATCAAATCAAACTGACCTCCTGGTTTGCCAACGCACTTTACTTTTTGGGTGCCGGTGCACGCACAAAAGGTGGGCGAGGGCGGATGAAGCAAACCAATCCACTGCATGCCAATGGTCTGTAATTTGTTGCAGGCCATGGGGTGGACCAGGTAACAGTTTTGTTTATGACCTTAAATACTCCTCACATCGTAGCCAATAACAGAACGCATACCCTGTTCTTGCAAATCCTTATTGATGTAGGAAAATACCACTCCGTTGTGACGGGACTCTACCGCGACCAGTGCGCTATAAAGTGCTCGACCACTAGTAATATCAAATTGGATCATCGACTTGTCGTCAAATATTTTCTCAAATGCAATGATATTCTGCATCCTCTTGCTAACAGCTTCGTAGCTATCGATGTTAATGCATTCTTCCCAGCAGATGTACATCACGTCGTCTTGCGCCGCCTTCCGGGCTTGGGTATCTGCAGGGCTATCCTCAAGAGCATGAAAAATTTTTCCTGATTTCGGTACCGGTTGGGGCAGCGAATTATCTACCAGTTTCTTTGTTATTTCCGCCATAATAGACGTTGGTTTGTATCCCTGGAGATCGTAATCCTCGTAAGTTGTGCGCTCGTTATTAAATTTTTGAGTGCTAATGAAATGAATGCGTTTCAAGCGGCGTTCATTCCAGTTTGATTGTGTTAACCTGGCTTGTTTAAGATCGCCAGAATACAGCATTTCGGCGACATTTTGAATG
>JAAENI010000110.1 GCA_024224595.1 Hyphomicrobiales bacterium | reverse complement strand
TTTTGAATCTTGTTCGTGAGGGAGGAAATTAGATGAATACGTACGTATATTTCGGACTGGTTTTTTTGCTGGTTCATGGACGTTTGGCAATCGCTGGGCCACCAGAAGCAACGCGAAACAGTCCTCACGAGTGGGAGTGTACTTATGCCTTCAGCGATACTACTTGTCGGGAAATGATTTCAGCATGGGCAGAAGCCGAAGGGGTGGATTCTGCCAATATCACGGATCTCATGCGATGCAGTGATTGCCAACGACGAGAAGTGGTGGGGGCACACTCAACGCGGTACCTGATTGGATACGAATGTAATAATCGCGATGGGTATGACCGTAGGTTTGCATCTCTCGATGCTGTCATTGGTGTGTACCGTCAGGCAGAAAACAGGAACGAAGGATGGCGTGTAACCGGCTGGGGGTTTCACCGGTGTCTGTTGAGTTGGAGGTGCGCACAAGCCTGTGCTATCGATTTTGACCGCGCTATTTGTGTTCCTTTGAGTGGATATTACATAGGTAGGTGGATACCAGAGATGGGTAGGCAGTGCGACGAAAATGCGACCGATGACGGTGATCTACCGTTTGACCACGAGTTGAATGGTGATCGAGAAACGCAGTGGTACGGTCTTAATGATGTGCCAAGCGACTACCGCTGATTTGAATTCCTGTGTGATTGCTGCTGAATGATTTGATCGCCCAGTATTTTAACCATGGAGTTGATGATGAATCTAAATCAGTGGATGCTTTTGACTTGCTGCTTTCTGATTATCTCAAAGTTTGTTTTGCTGGATTCAACTTCAGTTGAAAAAAAATTGATGGCCAGTGAAGCGGTGCAGTCTGATCGTTCCGAGGTGGATTGGAAAAGATTCAGGGTGCCTACACCCCAAGATCGCAAACGGTTGGGGAATTG
>JAAENI010000109.1 GCA_024224595.1 Hyphomicrobiales bacterium | reverse complement strand
TTACCACTTTGGTCAAGGCTTCATCTAATACATCATCAAGCGCACCAGCGCGGCTGATGACTAAGGCTACTTCCGAAATTGCGTCTAATTCTTGTGTGCGTTGGCGGATGCGGCTATTCAACGAATCGCGCGATGATTTTAAATTGGCAGTCATCTGGTTTAACGTTTGGCCAAAAATTTCAAATTCGTCGCCAGTATTCAGCGTAGATCGGGCTTCGTAATTGCCATCGCCTACCGCGGCAGCCACCATTTTGAGCTGCCCAACTGGGGCAATCACCATTCGGCGAACCATGACATATAAGGCGATCATTACCAGGCTGACAATACTGATCGCAGCAAAGATCAATGCCCGCCGGCTGTTGGCCAGCGAGAGATCCATTTCGCTGAGTGGGATCAGAACGCTTAGCCCTCCTCGCACATCGCCAATTTGATAGCCCTGATCTTGATGGCATTTGAGACAGGATTCTTCAACAATTAGAGGAATCATTGACCGGTAAACTGGTTCATCTCCAGACCGGTCAATGGAGGTGATTGGAACGGGATCGCGTTCAAATTGAACGAGCGTGTCATGTTCAAAATCATCGGGAGCATTTTCTGGGTTAGTCAAGTTCAGGCTGGTAATGTGGAAACGGTAGTAACCTTTGTCGTTTGACAAATTAGAGAGTTCTTTGGTCACCATAGCGGGTGATTTTCTGTAAAAGCCTTTTTCGGTATCCAGATAATAATCACCTGGGCTGGTCGTCCAAATCCCTTTGTAATGCGAAACCCATTCACGGGTCACGATCATTTCGGTTAGCAAAGCCTGTGCTTCAGTATCAACCTGTTGAATGGCCTGCTGTTCTTCTAATCGATAAATTCCGATAAACAGAAATATACT
>JAAENI010000108.1 GCA_024224595.1 Hyphomicrobiales bacterium | reverse complement strand
TCGTCGCAACACCAATACTGGTTGTAATTGGCTCTCTCAATGCTGCAATTCGTTTTGAATGTTCAATTATTGATGTTCGTATTTTCTCAGCAATAGCCAAATTGTCGGCTTGGGAATAACCAAACCGGACAACACAAAATTCCTCGCCACCATATCTACCGGCCACATCGCCTGATCCAACGGCAGATTTCAGAATATTCCCCATTAAAACAATTACTTGGTCGCCTATTGAATGACCGTAGGTGTCATTTACCTTTTTGAACTTGTCCAAATCAATCATCATACAGCAAACAGAAGTATTTTTTGGGACGATGCTTTCTAAACCCTCATTAAATCCATCAAAAAATGCCCGCCGATTCAGGCAATTTGTCAATGGATCTTTTGTTGCCAATATGTGTAGTTCCCGATTTTTCAATCGGATTTCTGTATCCTTCTTCTGTAATTCAGTAACCATTTTATTTAGTTCAGCATTTTTATATTCAAGATCAGTCACATCATCAAACGTGACTATCGCCCCAACAATCTTGTCGTTTGGGTCGGTGATTTGGGTAGAGTTGGTAGAATAATTGATTGTCTCTCCGGAGTGAGAATACATACTCAGTCGTGATTCGACTGTGACGCTGTTTCCTTCCATAGTCTTCAACCATGGAAGTTGTTGTTCTTCTACTTGATTAACCCAGGGTAATTGGTCTATTTTGTGCCCCAAAAGCGCCGTCGTATTGACACCAAGATCTTCTGAGAACGATGAGTTCGCTAATAATATCGAACCACCATCATCAATCACAACGACCCCTTCTGCCAAAGTATTAAAAGCTTTTTGAACGCGATCAGGAATAACGCTTGCCGGATCCAGTGCCTTTAATGTACGCCGCAGAACAAAGAAATTACCAGCAAATCCACCAACAAAAATGAACGCCATAAACCCAATTGCAAAAATAGAGATGCCCAGAAAACTGTTTGATTTTGGCAATGGACCAAGAGCAATTTCTACAGACCCCCAATTTTCTTTCCCTTTCAGTATTGGAACATTTATCTGGGTAGGTGAAGATGTCTGATCATCGGTTGGGATCCAGAATTTGTCATGGCTTTCTGAAGCGGCCAATACACTACCATCAGCCTTTTTGATTGCGATGGATCTAACCTGATTGTTTCGTCCCACAACTGACTTTATAGTATCTTTGATGACCACAAAATCATTGTGGCTAATTGCTGAAATAAGTTGAATTGCCAGTGCTTCAGTGAATTTTGCCCGGGCCGCCAGTTCAAGCTTGTTGTGATCTGGTATTAACCCCAGAGCATAAGCCAGCAAGGTTGCCGTTGCTGTTAAGGTAGACAAAGCCAGACTGATGCGTAAGACTACGTAAAAATTTTTCATCGAATACATCCTACCTGAATGAGCAAAGGTGTCGGTGTGCCATCATAAAGCGGCAACCTCTGATATTTGGTTATTATTCGATACATCAAATGTGCCAAATAATATTTATACCTGTTGATACTGGTGCAGATGGTCAAATCAGAATCCAATCTCACGAATCAAAACTTTTCCGATCTGGTTCCAGGTTCTGGACGCATAACTTTTCGCGTTACCAATTAGTTCGATTGTACCCAAAACCACCTGTCGGGGAGACTGGATTGCTTGTTTGGGTTCACCTTCAATCAGATATTGTGCCTCCAATGGAACTAACTGTTGGCGGGCGTTAACCTCAACCGCGACAGCCCCGCCGTTCACTGATGCAAGGGACGCAATTTCAATCACAGGCACCGCTGCTTTGGCGATAAAATTAAGTTTCACATCAAACGACGAACGGGTCAGATCATCAGGAACAAATTTTCCAAATGAAGAATCTGTAATACGTTGAATATCAAACTGGCGGACATATCCTCGCAGTTTATGGGAATTTTCTGAGGCAATTAGTGCGACATACTCGGTTTTGGAGATCCAGCGCCCGAGATGAATGTTTCGGTTAAACTCTCGAATTATGCCGCTGAACGTTGCGCGAACAACCAACTCCTGTTGCTGTTTTAGCAAGCCACTTATTTCTGATGTTTTTGAACGAAGCTTGCGCCTTAACACCAATACTTCGTCATGATTGACGCCCTCAACCAGACTATTGGCTAACTGCAACTTGATAAGACCCAGCTTAATTTTCGCCGATTTCAGTTTCTTCTCAATTTCAAAATTGTGCAATGTAACCAGGGGGCTTCCCTTTTGTATCAAATCCCCGCGCTTGGCATTTACAGAGACTATTCTGCCGCTATTACCTGGATAGATGGTCGACAGTCGCGAAGCTTCAAGTTTGGCTGGAAAACTGACATGAGTTGACCATGGAACAAAGAAAATGCCAATCAGCAGACAAAATACACTTGAAACAATTTTGACCCGACGCGGTGAAATCCTATCGCGGTCCATTTTCATCCAATGGTACAGTTCTCCACCCACTGGGCGTAATATCAACAGCCAAATCTCTAAAACCATTAGGAACAACCCTAATAGCTTAAACGTATATTGATAAACTATCAGGGCAATTGTGGTAAACAAAATCAATCTGTATGTCCAAGTCATCCAAGCAAAAACGGTCAGCGTGGTGCACATATTTTGAGATAGTTTTTCTGGAGCCTCGGCTGCTGGTGAAAACAGGATTTCACGTAGCTTCCACTTACCAAAAGCAAATGATCGCTGTTGCAAATTGTCGATTCCCAGAATGTCCGCCAGTAGATAATATCCATCAAACTTGATCAGGGGATTAAGGTTGACAAAAAGACTCATTATCCAGCTGACTGATGCCAAAATAAGTACAGTATTACGGATCGCACCATCTGGCAAAAACACCCATAACAGGGTTGCAAGACATGCAACCATCAATTCGATTATTATCCCCGCAGCACTGATCCAGAGGCGTTGTTGTCGCGACTCCAACCGCCATGCATCAGATACATCTGAATACAAAAGCGGGGTCAGCAGAAAAAAAGCTATGCCCATCGTCGGTACCCTGCAGCCAAATCTCACAGCCGTTAGCGCATGGGCAAGTTCGTGCAGTGATTTTATCAAAATCAGGGACAGTCCAAAATAGACAGCACCCTGGAAGCTGACAAATGACTGTATGTCATGGACAAATTCGGTCCATTGACCCAAAACCAGATAAATACTGATCAAGCCCGATATGCCGACCAACAGGAAAAACGTTCGGGTGAAAGCCCATCGCATATATGGCAATAATGCCAGAAGCATCAATTGGGGGTGAAATAGAGGCACTTTCAGGAACAAATAGCTGTGCATCAGTTTTGTCATCGGATTATGTGAGCGCTGAGCCTCCAAACCGGTGTGCATTCGCCAATCATTTTTTTCCTCCGCAAGTAATTGTCTGTTCTGAAGAAATTCAAGCAGGCGTTCCACCTGAGTGTGATCGATTTTTGTTTTCAGCTCGTGCCTGGCGATGCTGATTAGTTCAGCAGCTGTTTTTCTGGTCTGTAGTATAGCTATCAGGTCTCTTGTTTCCCGGTTGATCTGAAAATAACGGTGTTGCAACGGATCATATACTACCCAATTTGAAACACCGTTTCGATCGGGTGCTCCAGCTCTAATAGAAATATCATCGCGAAGTACCGGTAATATTTTGGTAGAATTATCAATCATAATCCCACCCACTGACGAAAGGTTGAGATTGGCCTGCGAAACAAATAAAACACCAGCGGTACTTTTTTGCCATAGATTTTGGCTGTACCACGAACACCCATTCTCGGAATTTGCAATACACTGTCACTAAGCCTGGCTACCACCCTGAAACTTAATCCGGCGCCTGCCCGTTCTCTTGCCTGATAGTTTATATATTCAACATTGGCTTCACGAGCGTTGAGCGGGTCTGAATCCAAGTATATTTTTACTGGGGCTTTTTGTCCCAAAATAATTGCATCTTTGGTGGGTACATCAATCAGAAGTTCGATTTGGTCAGGGTTTGCGATTTGCATAATACGCTCGCCTGGTTTTACCGGGACGCCCAGAAGGCTCTGGCGATCTGAATATAGCACCACACCATCACGATTTGCCGTAATGACAGAGCGCGCAAGCATATCAAAGGCATATTTTTGCTCGGTGACCTTCAGGGAGTGATTGGCCATTGATATGCCAATATTCTCCCTTCCTTCCTGTTGATCGAATGCCATGAGACCAGACTTTTTCAATTTGGCTTCAGCAACATTTATTTCTTCATTCGCAAGCGCCAAACTATTTTTGAAAACGGTGTTGTTAAACAGAACAAGCTTCTGCCCTTTTACTACCCGTTCATTGGGTTTGACCAGCACCTGATCAATTATGCCATCGATGGGAGAGGCAACAATTACAGGATCAGTCGGAGCGACTTCAAATGGCGCCAGAACCGTCATGGAGACCGGAATAAATAATATGGAAACTAGTGCGACCAATCCGAATATCACCTTTTTTCCGCGCGGTATAATCTTTCTGGTCAGACTTTGGGTGACACCGGTGTGTAATCGTAGCGCTGACAGGGCATGAGCATAAGTGTCAGCAAGGCGTTTAAGAATAATCTGTTCGTGATCATCCCAAATGTCTGCTTTGGCCAACAGTTTTCCGCCCAATAATTTTCCGTCTCGTGATAAAAATGGCACCCACAGCAACCTGGAAAAAGGGTATGAAGCCAGATATTTAGCTTCCTCAGGTGAAAATGAGATTTCGCGAACAGCTGACAATCCATTGTGTCGCCTGTTATCGAGTTCGTTACAGAGCAGATGTTCGATATCCTTGACCAGTGGCGTTGCGCGCTCAAATCCGGTTAATCCTGAAATCGCTATTAGCTGCAAGTCTTTGCTCTTATTGAAAACAAATATCTGGATTGCATTGGTAATTTTCAACGTTTCATTGGCTACTACGAATTTCCATTCACTGACTGTTTCAGCTTTTCTGATTTCGGCTTCTATTTCGAGCAACAATGTTAGTTTGTGAGTATCCGCATTGTTACCTGAAACGGTACTCAATTGAGGTGATTTGCTCTGCAATCCGGCAAGTGAAAGCCTTTCTGCTGATACAGGAATACCGGTATTTGAAACTACATTCTGATGAGCCATTTTTCAAATTCCACTGTACCACTCATTCCTGGAAGTACTTCTTCAGATTGACTAGAAAATTTGGCGAAAATTTTTATTGTATGGCTTACAGTGGAAACAACCGCGCTAGGCCTTATGACCTGACCACGGTAAATTTTCCCCGTTTCATCAATAGAAAAATTAAAGCGCGAACCTTGTTTCAGCCAACTTAACCACGAAGAGGGAATGACTATCTCAATCTCTGGTTCCTGCATTGAAACAATAGAAACGAGTGTTTTCGCTGTAGCAGGTATTTCGTGTTCATGAATATTCAAACCGGCAACCCGGCCCTTGAACGGTGCGTAAATATTGCACTCGCCGAGGCGAATCTGTATAGACTCGACATCGGCTTTAGCCTTCGCCACTTTGGCGTGCGCTATATCGACATCATGGCGATTGCCGGCATTGCGTTTCTTGAGAAACAACGCACTTCTCAGGCTGATTGCAAATTCTCTTAACAGCGCTTTTTGCGAATCCAGTTTTGCATTTAACCTGCGGCAATCGAAGGCTATCAGTAAATCTCCCTTCTGAAATGATTGTCCCTCTTTGAATCCAATTTTTGTCACACGCGCTGACAATTCAGTCGATATCTCGGTTCGCGCCGATGCTTTGACGATACCGCGGATAGGAATGTCTGAATTCAGTTTAAATTGATCTGGTGCAAGTTGTTCGAGTTGCTGCGCAAAGCTTGATGAATATCCATAGATCGACACACCAACGGTGATGATCAGTAACAGGGTTTGCGTCATATGTTTGCCGGTCGTCAAAATACTCATCAATACAGTACTATAACTATCAGTTCGATTTCTCATTAATTCATTTCATCACTAGTCTAAGTTTGTTTTGTTGGATTAACTTTTCTGGATATTGCCAGCTTGAACGAAGGGAAGCAGCTACTTCAGCGGCCGAATGATCCATTTCAACCTCACTAACCGGATTCCATCCAATGGTCGTAAACAGATTACCAAAAGAGGCCTGAGCATTTGCATTAGCGATATCAAATCTAGTTTCGGCGATGAGTGTATTTAGTTCCTCACGCAACAGATCATTTTCACCAATCAAATCTGCTGCTGCTTCAACGCGTAATTGTCTGATCAATTTGTTCTGTATGTTCCTGTAATCGCCTGCGATTGCCAGCTCACGAAGGCTCTGCTGATAATTTGCTCTGCTGACATGGACTTGTGTCATTACTGTAATAGTCAACGCCATAGCGCGTGCCTGAAGCACATTATTCTTGTCCTCAATCACCTTTTTTCTAAGCGGGTATTTGAATATCTTCATCAGATTCCAGCTTGCTTTAGCACCCCATGAAACCCAGTCACTGTTCAAAAGAAACGAATTGCTGCTCCAGTCGCTTCCAAGAAATATATTCAGGCCCGGCAGCATTTCCAGCATGGCCGCTTTTGCTTCACGCTTGTTGATACGCTGCTGATACCAGATCTCATGCAATTCAATACGGTCCCTGATTGCCATGTCAATCATTTCATCTGAACTGAGTTTCAGCTTTGAATAAAGTGCATTGCCAGCATTCGTCGTTAATTTAATGGGTGAACCCGGTCGCATGCCCATTAGAATCGCCAGTTCGGTCAACGCAGTGTTATGTTCACGCTGCATTTTACTGATCGCATCAGATATTTTGACTAGTTCACGTTCCTGCAAAAGCGCTTCAGACGCCGGCGTTTCGCGGCTTGCGGAAATTTGCCGTGTATTTTTTCTTGCGGTTTTGATTCTCTTTTTTAACTTCCTAAATTTATCTGCCATACGCTGACTACTGATCGCTAACCAATAGGCACGCCGTACTTCTTCCAACAAACTGATAACAACCTTGTTTTGCAGCTCTGCTGAGATGAGTGCTTTGTCACCAGCCTGTTGTGCACGGATATATGACAAACCAAAATCCAGAATATTCCAGCTAAAAGCCAGATCACCGGTGTTTTGGGCTTTTTCCTGCGATGTGGACGCACCAAAGTTATTTTTTTTTGTCTCAATATTATAACTGCTTGAAGCAAGAAAATTATTTCGGGCAGTATAATTGGCGTTAGCAACAGCTTTGGGTAACAAGCTGTGATGCATCAAGCCATATTCTGATTTTGACAACCTGGCTTCTGCTATTTTGACCCGGTAATTGAGATTGTATTTAACCGCGCGCGCCATTGCCTGATATAGATCAATTGGTTCTGCAACGGATTGTTGATTTTCATTAATCAGGCTTTTGTTGTAACTGGCACGCTGCTCAAATTCGCTAACGGAAAGCGCCTGCGGTTTTGTAGCGCAGGCCTGGAGAATGAGACCTACGCAAACTAAACTAACAAATGTGCTTAAATGAATTTTTAACATAAATCTCACGCCCGTTTGCCAATGTAATCTTTCGTTTTTTGGGCCTGAACAGAAATTAGACACTTATGGTAAATAAAGCGTGAATTGTCGGCTGTTTAAAAATTGCTGATAGAGGCGAACACGAACACGGAAGGAAATTAGTTAATTGGGTTTTGATGGTGGTTTCTATATAAAACGAAAGTCCGTTTCGATTCTTACACTGATCATATCTTAGCAGATTAATTATCCGGTACTAAAAGCGCGGGGTTGACGCATTCCTGCAATTTTGCAGGTTTGTTTGACATATCCATAGGGAAACATTTTGAAAAATCGAAGACGGGCCCTGGATTGACTTTCGTTGTGGCGCTCGGCGAGAAAACGATATACGAACCGGGCATCTGCAGTGACACCACGCTCGTCAAGATAACCACGCATGAATTCAATGATTGTAAAATGCTCCTGTTGTAATACAATTCCCTCCTCTTTAGCGAAATGAACGGCTACAGCTTTGTTCCATTCTTCGGAATCGATGAGATAACCTGCTTCATCACGGCTGACCGTGCGGCCATCAATTATCTCTTTTGATATTATGTCAGGTCTGGTTCTCATGTTCCTGTTTCCGCCATCAGCTTCCAATAACAGTATATCTCAGATCTATTTCGCTGTAATAATTTACTGACTCAGTATGCCGGAGAAATTGTCACAGCTATCCAAAACTCGTTTTGCGCGAAGACCCCAGAAATCGGCTGGGTAGTAGCATGAGGTTTCACCTAATTGGCGCAATCAAAACAGAAACCTAGGGAGCATTTCAACCCTTAACCAGTGAGTAGTCGATAATTCTTGAATTGTAGTGCGAAGCTAGTTTGGGTAAGACTAAATCCAAGATCGGATTGAGAAATTTATGCTGCAGAAAATCGGATTGACTGTTATTGACGCCTGGATGGCGGCACTTCCCCGGCACCATCCGTCGTTGGTTGAGTTGGACAAATGTAAGATCGTTTCGCACCGCGGTGAGCATGACAATCGAACGGTACGTGAAAATACGATGCTGGCATTCAAGGCTGTTCAAAGTGCAGGTGTTTGGGGGATTGAGGCTGACATTCGATGGACGGCTGACCTGGTTCCCGTTATCCATCATGACCCAGACACCAGGCGTGTATTCGGAAAAAGCATTTCAATTGGCGACATCGGATTCGAGGAACTTCGTAAAGCGATTCCGGAAATACCAACCCTTGGCGAATTAGTGAAGAAATTTGGCGGCGCTATTCATTTGATGTTAGAATTGAAGGCAGAACCATTTCCACAACTTGAGCGTCAAAAGATCATTTTACATGAGCACCTGGCGGATCTACGCGCAGTCGATGACTACCACATACTGGCCCTTGATCCGGAGTTGTTTGAATATTTCGATATCCAGCCCAGAAGAAGCTGCCTTTCTGTTGCAGGGACAAATTTTAGCATGCTCAGCCGAACAACTCTCAAATCCGGCTATGGCGGTTTGACTGGTCATTTTCTACTGCTGAACGATCGCCTGAAACACCAGCATCAGCAATCAGGTCAGGTTATCGGGACCGGATTTATCCGTTCAGGCAATTGTCTACTACGCGAAATTAATCGTGGGGTTGAATGGATTTTCACCAATGATGCAGTGAAATTGCAAAATACGTTAAACACGTTCATTGAGCGTGCATCCAAAAATTAAGGAAAATGTGAACACCTAAGGCATTTTTCGGATTAAATTCAACCATTTGATGACAAGTTCGCCGTTGTCAATGGCGTGCGGTCCGGTGCGCACATTGCGGTCGAGTGGGAATTGACAGATTCTTCTTAACCTCTTCTTTGAATGCAGGCGAGGCGCGGATCCGAAAGAGTCGCGCCTGCGCCGTTTAGAACCGGTTCCATACCATCAAACACCGACTCAAGTTCGACACCACGAGCAAGACCAAACTTGGACACTGCGATGTAAATCGTGATGACGAAGGTGGCATCATCGATTGGTGGTTCGGTCCAATTGGGATGTAACCCATCCCAAAGTTTTTTGGGCACCCGGTTTGCGTCGTCTCCAATCTGCACTGTCAGGTCCAGTAGAGCACTTTCACCTTCGGTGAAATGGGAACTGGTTTTGTATTTGTTACCTCCAGATCAGTAATCTTTTCCGCCTGGATACTCAGTGTATCAGATACCAGCTCATGTTGAACGACGCTGTATTTGAATTCGTCAATTTGAGTGGCCTTCAGAATGACAAGTTCTTTGGTCTTCCAGTCGAATACCCCGTCTTTTAAATCGCCATGATCAGGTTGGTAAACGCTGTGCCATATTTCGGTTGATGGCCGAACACTTCAAATATGTTCAAAAATGCCTGAAAACGCTCCTCTGCCGCATCATTAAATGCCAGAGTTTCTCTTATCCGCTTGTTCGCGCTCTACATATGATAAACTCATCATGTCCACATATTGGAGATGAACGGCGAAAGCTATAGACTGAAACACAGCCGCAAGCGCAAACATATCAAATCCGAATAAGCCAACAGCCCGGCTTGACCCAAGTCCCGCCCTGCTGCGTCAGCCTTGGGTAGGCACTCCACAGTGCGGAACTATGGACAACCCTCAGAAACTCATAATTGGTGTATTTTTACTCCGGGTATTGGTGGAGATTTACTCCGGTGTTGACATCATGCCATCTTCTGTGCAAACAAAAATCGAAGCAGTTGAAAGTGGGTTTTAGCGCGCTGGAGAGTCAAGAATATCATGAAATATTATTTGAGCGCACTGATATTATGTCTGGCACCCAGTTTGGGGTATTGCTCTGAAATTTTAGCGCAAAACAACGCCTGCGACTTGAAAATCAAACTGGTAGATAATGAGCTTCATTCCAATAACAATGTTGGAAAGGGGGAACATATGATGCATCATGGAATGGGGAATAAACATCAGGTCCACAAGCCACAATTTGGTGGTTCGTTCTTTATGGCCCCAAATCAAGCCAATCACATTGAAGGAATTTATACCAGGAAATGCGGCATGAGACTGGTAATATTTGATGCGTGGACCCGGCCAATTGACGCACGAGATTTTGGAGCATTTGTCAAATATATTCCGGATAATGAGGATTTATTGGAAACAGTAAGGATATTAATGCCGTCTGAAAACGGTACAATATTGCACTCACCTGGAAAAATCGATATTGAAGGTGAATTTGCAATTGTGCTTTATGTCAAATTTCCGGAAAGCGATGAACCCGTAATGTTTAACATCAAACACTAGAGTTTTTTCATAGTTACATCGCACAGTTCGTGTAGCAAAGACATTGCCTCCGCTTTTGCCTTCCATCGACTCTGACTAACCGCCCGATCAAAACGCTCAACTAGAAATAATTCACGTTATGGTATTTCCTGGGCATCGGATATTTCAACAATTGTTTTAAATACAGCCAGGTTTTTACCTCGTCAGTATTCAAAATTGTTTTAGCGGCTCTTCCGGTCTTGGAGACCAAGTTATCATTGGCCAGTCCTGCATCGCGACGAAACGTGCGCAATTATCCGACTAAATGTGCTTTCTGGTGAATTTCCATGACACGGAGTTAGATTGTTTGCTTTACTTGAATGGAATTCGTATTCATGAGTCATATTGGTGGTGATTAGAATGAGCATTTAATATTGACCCGCCCAGATTGTGCCAATGCCGGGTAATATTGTGTCATCGATGTCCGGGAGGGGATAATGACACGATGGGCTTGGCTGGGATGGCGGATGATTTTGTCGGTGTTTCCCTCTGCCTGTTCCCTGATCAAGGCGTTGATGAGGTCAACCGCATTGTGGAAATGGACTTTTTTTCCCTGGACGCAAAAGCAATTTCAACTAGGGTGTGGACTCAATTGATCCAACACCTGATTGCGAAGAGTTGTACCATAGATAAGAAATTTGTGGCTTTTTTCTCGAAGCGCGTTACCAGCCTTCTCATGTTCTTCATTTTGCAGAAGGACCGCCAAGGCACCCTCATCGGCGATCTGTTGTCTGATTTTGGTGCTGGCGTAAGCTTTGTCAGCAACGATGGCAAGTGGTGTAACCTCCCAATCAAGAAAGACATCCATCACCTGACTGTCATGGATTTGTCCACCGCTGATTTCTAATCGAAACGGTCGGCCATTGACATCTACAGCCGCGTGAACCTTACTTGTGCGATCTCCGCGTGAGCGGCCAATACCTTCCGCCAGTTCCCTTTTTTTGACCCAGCCGCTGCACGGTGAGCCTTGACCATGGAAGCATCGATGAAGATCAGAGCGCCCTCATGTTCTTGGGCGAGGGCCTTAAATATTTCTCGCCAGACACCGCGCTCACCCCATCTTACATAGCGATTATATACTGTGGTTCGGGGGCCAAAACGTTCCGGCAAATCACGCCATGGTGCCCGGTTCGCAAAATGTAGAAGAAGCCGTTCAATATTTGTCGGTCGACTTTGCGTTGCGGACTGCGACTTTGTTTGGGTAACAACGGAGCAATAACCGCCCATTCTTCATCGTTTAAATCAAATCGTGCCATAGTAGCCTCCATATCTGGAGGTTTTGAATCTGATTTGCAAAACTGAATCAATAATATGAATTGGGTCACACCCTAGCAGGCTGTCGGACTTGAGCAGATTTGGTGGCGTAATCCGTAAATTCGGTAGACGTTCTACCAAATTAACCTTGAAACGAAATTTTACACTTTCTTAGTGCTAGTTGATGTACTGTTGGTTTCAGTTGGGCAATGTAGGTCTTTCGAGCGTTGGGGGGAAGTGTAAGGGTTTGCATGGAACCGAGAGTTTGTATATCGGGAAAGGTTGGCGGGAAGTGTTTTTGGACGGTAACAAGGCATTCGGACAGGCCCATGTAATTATTTGTGGAAATGAGAAAGGCGGGTCGGGAAAAACGACCACCGCCATGCATATCGCCGTCTGTTTGCTTAATCGCGGATATAAAGTTGCGACCATTGATCTGGACCTTCGTCAGGCCAGCCTGACTACTTATGTCGAGAATAGACGCAGAACAGCGTTGAAGTCGGATATGGATCTTTTGATACCGACTCATTATCTTTGCAGGACTGAGCAATCCGATAGTATATCAGTAAATGAGAATTCAGAATTAGGCGGGTTTGCTGAGATATTAAATAAAGTTGAAGGAACCCATGATTTTATTGTCATAGATACACCTGGATTTGACAATTATCTGATGCGTTTAGCCCATTCAATGGCCGATACCTTGATTACACCATTGAATGATTCTTATGTTGATTTTGATGTACTCGCAAAAATTGATCCGAGAAATGGTGATGTCAGGGATCTTTCCCACTATGCATTGATGGTACGCGATGCCAGACGTCAACGACGGCGCGTCGATAATGGTCTGTTAGATTGGATTGTGGTCAGAAATCGTTTGTCACATACTTGCAACTACAATGAATCTTCGATGTTGGAAAGTTTGAAAGACCTATCCATGAGACTCGGATGCCGATTGGCGGATGGGATTTCAGAGCGTGTCATATTCCGAGAACTGTTTCCTATGGGCCTGACTGTTCTTGATGACATGACAGAAAAAGCG
>JAAENI010000107.1 GCA_024224595.1 Hyphomicrobiales bacterium | reverse complement strand
GGCGCGGCAGCATACAATATCGGTGGAATGACATGGCAGAGTGCGTTGGGGTGCGACATTACGTCTGATACGAAGAAGAATCGCGGTAAAAACCTAATGTCCAATGAACGGGCAGTTAAATTTGGCGAGTATATGCGCAGTGTGAAACTCATCATATTGGATGAGGTGAGTATGGTTTCCCTGGAGAGTCTACAGGAAATCTCGCAGCGAATAGTGGAGGCTCTCAGTACGGTGGAAGAACATTATGCAGTACGATCGGAATTAAAGACGGCACCCTTTGGCGGAATCCATGTCATATTTTGTGGTGATTTGTATCAGCTCAAATGTGTTGGCGGGTCGAGTATAATCAACGTTACGAGCAAAAATTTGGACGCAACCGCAGTAACGGGACGGGATTTGTGGATGTCGCTCAATCGTTACTTGAACTTTCAAATGAGCACTAGGTATGATGGGCACACTGGCGCAGATTTGGATAAATTTCTAAAAGATGCGCGGGTGGGAATGCCAGATTCTGCATGAATTGATCGGTTAAATGCAAGGATGTGCGTAACCATTTCGGATGAAAAGAAAAAAACGCATCCCAAGGCAATGT
>JAAENI010000106.1 GCA_024224595.1 Hyphomicrobiales bacterium | reverse complement strand
CACTATCGTTGTCATACGATTGCGCTGAAAAAATTTACCTGCAGTGTATGCTCTCCCGGGTGGATGAGCCACCACTGGTTCAAGCTTGAGATAGTGTTCTATATCTGTAATCAGAGCTGATACAGACAGGTATCGGTCATTGAGTTTCGGTGCAATAGACTTTCTGATAATGCAATCCAGATCACCTGCAATCTCATTTTGTAATTTGTGCAGTGATGTGCTGCGCAGGGTGGCGATTTCTTTAGCTGTCTCAGGCGCCAACATGCCGTAGCGTTCGCTTGCATAGCAAGCATCGTTGCTCACTGTAGCCAGCCAACTTTTCAAATCATCTGATTGTGGGTCACCGTACGGCATGGTCTCACAGAGCAATTCCTGTAATACAATACCCAACGAATAAACATCAGACCCTGTACTGGCAGTGTTCTGGTTTTCCAGAGCACCTGAAATAATTTCCGGGCTGGCATATGATAGGGTTGCCAACAATCGGGTGCGATCATCAGACAGGTCCGAAGCAGGTGAATCATCCATGCCTTGTGAGACACCAAAATCGATAATTTTCGGAACTGGATGACCATCAACTTCCGCAATCAGAATATTATCTGGCTTGATATCACGATGAGTGAGTTGATGCTGATGGGCATGCTGAATACCATTGCAAACACCAATAAATATACGTAAGCGCTCAGTAACAGAAAGTTTGTTCCGGTTACAGTAATCTGTGATGGTTTGGCCATTGACCATTTCCATTGCGAAATAAGGACTGCCTTTTTCGGTCTCCCCGGCCTCATAAAGATGTGCGATATTCGGGTGGTGCAGTTGTGCCAGAGCTTGACGTTCCATGAGGAAACGGGCGCCAAAATCTGCCAATGAAAGAGAACTGCGCATAATCTTCAATGCGACGCTGCGATGAATAGGTTCATCCTGCCTGGCAAGGAACACTTGCCCCATGCCTCCTTCACCCAGACAAGCCTCGATTTTGTAAGGACCAATTCGTTTGGCTGTTGGTTCTTCAACCGCCAACAAATCACCAGTGAGATCTGACAAATTAATTAATGGTTTGGTCAAAAAATCAGGGTCGTGTTCATTGGCATCAAATGCAGTGAGCAATTTTGTAACCAACAGAGGATCGTCACAATTTTTTTCCAGATAAGATTCACGTTCCCCTGGATTAATCAGTTCGAGTTCGCCTAATAGTTTGACAAATAAACGGTCTTGCTCGAGAGTCTTGTTGGCTGGAGGTTTCACCACTTTTTATTCATTCATCCATGTTCGAAGCGCCATTTTTGCTGCCTTTATTTCACGCTCAATCGTGGCCACTGAAGAATTTAATGCTGCTGCAATTTCTTTTTGGGTTAATCCACCAAAGTAATTATATTCAACAGCTTTTGCCTGACGAGGCTCAATTGCTGCCAGACGTTCCAAACATTCATCTAACATTAGTACATCGATATCAGAGGTCTTGCTCTCTGAACTTACCTCTATCAGCGTTGCCCGATTTCTTGGATCCGGGCGTTTTTCAGCTTGATATTGTCGGGCATGATCTACCAAAATGCGTCGCATCGCCTGTGCTGCGACCCCAAGGAAGTGCGATCGTGACTGAAACGGTACCTTCTGATGTCCATTGAGTTTTATGAATACT
>JAAENI010000105.1 GCA_024224595.1 Hyphomicrobiales bacterium | reverse complement strand
CATCTGCAGCGTTGCAAAACTTGTCCGAACAACCCGAATTATTAAAACTGTCATCGAGCCTGGTCATTGGTGGTTTCATTCTGGCGATGATTCTTGATATTGTCACGAGCGTTCTGATTTTCTATCTGGACGGCAAACCACTGCTGATATTTGGATTGCTCTCCATCCTCTCACCCATTGGCTCGTTTTCAACAATGACCGACTTTGCTGAAGAAGCCGATGAATCCGTTGCCAATGCTTTTATCCTGTTTGTGAGCCTGCATATAGTTGACACACTCAAACATCTGAACATGGATCGCGACGGTGTCGCATTGCGCATGTTTCGGAGCTAACCAAGTTAGTAATAAAATTAACAGGATCTGCCTCAAAAATAGTAAATCACGAATTACCTCTGGGCGATTCCGGACAACGTAAACCAGATATTTCTCTTGCAGTTCGGAAATTGGATTGGCGGCCGGTTATTTCTCTCGAACAAGGACTTGCCAAAACTATAGACTATTTCTCAAATTTCATTGAAAATTAAGTGCTTTTTGAGGATATTGTACATGTGCAGTGTCCATAGATTCGAAAGCTTGTTTCTGCAGACCTAGTTGAAAATCGTCATGGGACAGGAAACATATTGATTGCTAAATCGATCATATCTGTAAAAAACAGACCTAAGTCATTGAAATAGGTAGTATCAAGAGATTTAAATCACAAGATTATTTTCCATTTTTACTCTTGAGCATCAATCATTGGTGAGTAGCTGAAGCCAATGAACCGGCGTTGGAACATACTCATGGAATTTGATGCTATATTTGCTCATTGGTGTTTCAATTACTTGCAAAACTGCAATCAAACGGCACTCACGAGACGCCCATTCTTTTTAACTCATATTCAACCCTGAACAATGTTCAGAGTGTTTGATCGAGCCAACATTGACTCTGCGCCAAAGGGATTGAACCAAATCAACCTTTCCAAACAACCAAGTGAAAAGATTGGTACTACTCGGTTTGATTATGTTTTGATACGGGATGGTCCGACGAATCCAGTAATGTTTTTAGATGGGTAACAAGAAAAGTGCCAACCGCGAGTAATATAAACAATCCACACGTGACTTTGGCCCCTTCCTCCGGAATATCTTTCCAAAGGTAAGATCTTGATATCAAACTATCTATCGCGGTGTGCAGTATGTAGAAACCAAAACCCATTGTCAGCAGGGCCGTAAATGAACGATTGTGAGTAATTTCCCGCCTGAAAATAAAAGCGGCAACAACAGCAACCACACCGTATACGATCACAATAAGATCATCCCAACTGCGGAACAGGTGGTAAACGTTAATGACTTCATCCTGAAGCAACTGACCACCGCGTTCATGAAATTTCAGCAATTCATCAAGCGACAGGAAAATCAACGCACTCATTGTGCAAAACCAGAACAGGCCAGGGATAAGGCCGTCGTGCCGCCGCAAGTAAAAAACCACCATCGCAAGCGCGCCGGACATTGCCAAAAACACAGATGAAAACGCCGTAACAATACCATCTTCACCAAAATGGAAAAACGGTCTGTCAGCCGGAGCGAACGCAATGGATACGCCGATAATTGTTGCTGATACCAGCAATCCAAATATTATCGTCAGCAAAAGGGAGGAGGTAAAAATTTTTGGTATTTCATTTTTAGCGATTGCCGAGTTGTCGATTTGTGAACTTAATGCCATTGTTATGCCTACCTGACCAACGATTATAAAACACATGAGATAGCATTCGAAGACAGTTTTACCCGGTTTGGCTCTATCAGCCATCACCGGATTCCATTACCCAAAATCCCAAAACCTCATCAACCACACATGCTATGTGTAATTATTTAACCAACTCTTAAACTGGCGGAAATTCTGAGAAACTTGCAATTTTGACGACAGTTTGAGCTGGTCCCGGAAAATCGGACAATCTGTTAGTCCTATTGCGTCACTTTGAAGAAGGCGTACTATTCTATTCCATCTTCTACGACATCAAGGACAGAATTCAAAAGACTTGACGAGGGTCTGTGCGATGAGAATAGGCAGAGTTGCGGTTGAGTTGGATCATGCCTTTGCAGTCTTGCTCGCGGTGGCTGGTTTTTGCTGCGTTTTGGAAAGAACAAATTGCGCGATGATTTCGGCTTTAGGCACCGTGTGAAAATTACTGAGTCATTTTTACCATAGCCTGCCTTAAAATTCAGTTTAGGGATTCACACGAAGCGGTGTTGTCATGTAGAATGGCTTCATGAGCGATGCATCTGCCATAAAGGAACGTTATCAAACGATGTTGCCTGTTCTTGACGAGCAGGAGCGACGCTGGTTTACTGCTGCTGAGGCTAAGACGTTTGGCCATGGCGGCATTTAATTTCTGTGCGGCATCACCGGACTTGCCCGCAGCAATATTGTTGGACCGTACTGGAAAAAGTAACATTACCAAAGAGCCAGGCGGAAAAGCTTTTGCTGACAAGGAAATATTAACAGATATAATATAGTGTCTGGTAAAAATTTTCCTTTGTTTTGCGAGTGCTGCTGCAGTGCCCATGTTCCGGTTCCGACTTCTCCATCTCTTGGCTATCTTTATGCCCGCAGCAGTAGCTGTAGCTGCCTACCTCCAGCCTTTCGTCAAACCAAGACTATTGTTTCTTGACCCACTGATCGCAGCAGTCGAAACCGAATCTTGCTGCCAAACCTATCTCGGGATCGTTTCGACGCTAGGCATCATTTTGTGGGTTATGACGGCGTCTGTATGTATGTTCGCTGCCTATATTATGTTTAAACAAAAGATGCCAAGAGCGCTTGTCGAATTTGCATTAATTGCCGGTTTACTTTCGATGTGGCTTGCGTTCGATGATGTGTTTCTTGTGCACGATAACCTGGCACCAAAGCTCGGTATTCCGCAAAATCTTGTCCTTCTTTCAATCGCGGTTGCCGCAATTTTATATTGTTTGCGGTGCTGGCGCATTATTCTCAGGTCTGACGCAGTGATGTTTGGGCTAGCAACCGGTTTCTTGGGAATGAGTGTGATTGTCGATGTTCTGCATATCAGCTCTGACAGTTGGCCATTCTTGGTGGACAGTGGCCCGATCTTCATCGAAGACGGCTTTAAATTTATCGGCCTGTTCTGTTGGTCGGTTTTTCATGTAATGGCAGTCGCCCGGCTCTGCGATCCAAATACTATAATCCCTATTTTCACCGATTTATCGCTCACCGGGTCAGATCAATCGAACACGCTCACAACTGATACAAATACGGCGAAAAAGTTCGATGGGCAATCAGTGCTTCTACTTGGCAACTATCGCCCAACTCTGTTCATCGCGAGACAACTAAAGCATCAGGGCGCGAAGGTCATCGCGGGGTTGGAAGGGTGCGACCACGGTGCGGAATACTCCCGTTACGTTGATGAAATCTGGGATCACTGTCCGGTCAAACAAAACCCGAAAGCATTCATAATAGCACTTGAACAGTTTGTACGGTCCCGTAAAGACATTAGCATTATATTGCCCGTATCTGAAGAGTTTTTGCGCGCTTTAGCAGATCATAATCCAGACCTTCCGGACACAGTCAACTTGGCCATGAATAACGCGGATTTGGTAAAAACATGCCTCGACAAAACCCGCATGATGGATATGTGTAACAAAATAGATATTCCTGTCGCCCCCTATACCTTCATCGACAATGCAGATGATTTGGAACGGGCGGAAACAGATATCGGTTTTCCCATAGTGGTACGTCCATTAGTATCAACCTCCCGCATTAACAGCGAAAAAGCCATCAGAGTAAAAAACTCGACTGACCTTTCTCAGCTACGCGCCGATTGGAACGAGAATTGGGGCGGCCTGATTGCACAAAAGCAAGTATCCGGCTTCCGGCATAATATTTATT
>JAAENI010000104.1 GCA_024224595.1 Hyphomicrobiales bacterium | reverse complement strand
CGCATTCTTCAGGAAGAAACGAAAACCGGTGGTCGCAGTCGGTATTGAAAGAATCTTGAGGTTCTGCGATTCCTGGTAATGCTTATCGACCCAATCCCATACACCACTTGTCCGGCGTTTTTCGATGTCGCCGTCAACAGCGTCGATTGCTGCCCCGATCCCGGTGGTTCCTGTATGATAAAGACCGTGCGTGTAAATCAAGTCAAAAACACCGGCTGATACCGGCTGCAATTGCTTGCCCCCTGGAACAACTTCCGGACCGCTTGGTTTGATCGAAACATTGCCACCGGTCAATTCTTTTACCAGTTTGATATAACCGTAGGCCATATTGGCAGTGCCCGAGTGGTTTGCACCCCAGGCAGTCAGCATTTTCATATCGGCGGCCATGGATGCCGTGGCTGACATTGTCAAACCAATTGCAGTGGCCATTAAAGTTTTCAGAAGTTTATTCATTTCCTCACTCCGTGTCGGGTTTAAATTCGCAGCTGTTCCCGCTGTTCATGCCGGTACTCAGATTCACAGATCGACGCAATTTTGTACCAGCAATAACGATATTATGGAGTATACTTCCTATTTTGTCGACTCTTTATTTTTCTGCCTGATTTATGCGGTGTTCAGAAAAGGGCTAATTTGGCGTTTTAGCATGCTCACCAGAATGCCAGAAAGAAATTTATTTATTAAAAAACAATAACTTAATCTGATATTTTTTGGCAATATTTCCACACTCGCCAGGCGCGTGGAGTGCCGCACTGTCATAGCGCCGGTATTGGAATTCTCATCGAGATACCGCAGGCTGGGATAAAAATTCTCGTGATACGGTGAAAGAATCCCGTCAACCGGTAAGTGGTATTTCAGCTTCTCACAGCTAACTGTCGAGAACCAATGGCCTGACGGCAAGAAGAGATTTGAACACCGCTTCGGCAAGCTTATCAATCTCGTTATTTCCCATCGGTGTTGACAGGACGGCTGCACCCGTATGAATCATCATGATGCCTTCATCATAAAGTGTGGTAATCATGGCAGTTAAAGCCTGCTGCTCGGTGGCAGACATATGGGCTTCCCGGTAATTTCGTGGAGCGCTGGCTTTGAGATGAATGCGCAGCAGCGATCCGGTTCCCGCAATGCTTGCCGGAACGTCGGCAGCCTTTATCGCCTCGCCCAGGCTGGCCCGTGCATAATCCCCCAACTTGTTTAACCGGGTGACGGCCTCCTCATTGAAGTGCTCCATGGAAACCAGACCGGCAGTCATGGTTACAGGATTGGCGGAAAAAGTGCCTGAATGGGGCAGACGTAATCCTTTTTCACCATAGGTAAACACATCCATCACATCGCTACGCCCGGCCAGGGCACCAACGGGGAATCCGCCGCCGATCATCTTGCCCAGGGAAGTCAGATCGGGACTGACGTCAAAACGGTCCTGCATGCCACCATATTCGGTGCGGAAGGTGATGACTTCATCAAACATCAACAATGACCCGTTGGCACGTGTCCATTTGTGTATTGCCTTGACAAATTCGGTGTCAACCGGGACCATTCCAATACGGTGGGGGATTGGATCTATGATTATACAGGCGAGCTGATCTTTGTGTTTGTCCAGTACGGCAATGGCCTTTTCCGGGTCATTAAAGGGAATGATCACCATATCTTCGAGAACAGCCGGCGGTGTTCCCTGCGCCAGTGCAATGGCATTGGGGTGATCCGGATCACCCCAGTTTTCAGGTTTTGGTGCCTGGCTGACTTCAGCATAATCATAGGCACCGTGATATGATCCTTCCACTTTTGCAATTTTTGGACGGCCGGTATAGGCACGCGCCGCCTTCATCCCGGCCATCACTGCCTCAGTACCGGAATTTACAAAACGGAGTTTGTCAAAATTGGTGGATCGACTGCAAATATGTTCGGCAAACTGGACTTCGACCTCCGTTGCCATGGTAAAGGCACTGCCATTTTGAAGCTGTCGCGTGACCGCTTCAACAATCGGTTGATAAGCATGCCCATGGATATGGGCGGCGACGTTGTTGGCAAAATCAATGCGTTCCACACCATCAACATCTACAACCTTGCAGCCCTTGCCATGATCTACGTAGAGCGGGTGATCGCCATGCAACAGCGTATTGCGGCTGACGCCTCCAGGTAATACGTGTTTGGCACGATCAAATAACGCAGCGCTATTTGGACATCTATTGCTTTTCATGTCTCAGCTCTCCTTTGACGGCAGCAATGGTGCATCAGTTTTATCGCACACCTGTTTGAAAGACACACCTGGCGCCAACTTGTGCACCTGGAAGCCATCAGGGGTAATATCAATAATTGCCAGATCGGAATAAACCCGGGTGACTACATTGATGCCTGTCAGCGGGTAGCTGCATTGTCCCACGAGTTTTGGCAGGCCTGTCTTTGTCGTGTGCTGGGTTATAACAAGAATGGTTTTCACCCCGGCAACCAGATCCATTGCTCCGCCAACCGCCGGGATAGCATCGGCTGCGCCGGTCGACCAATTGGCAAGATCGCCATTGCTGGAAACCTGCATCGCTCCAAGTACACAGACATCGATATGTCCGCCACGGATCATGGCAAAGCTGTCCGCATGGTGGAAATAGCTTGCCCCCGGGTTGGCCGTAACCGCCTTCTTGCCCGCATTAATCAGCTCGGGATCCTCATATCCAGGTGCTGGTGCTGGCCCCATGCCAAGCAGTCCGTTTTCGGTGTGATAGATAAACTCACGGCCATCTGGAACAAATTTTGTAACCAGTTCAGGAATCCCGATACCGAGATTGACATAGGAACCATCCGGGATGTCGGCAGCGACCAGTTCTGCCATCTGCTCGCGGCTCCAGCCTTCTATTTGCGGGGCATTGGTTGTCATGGATATCGCACCCCTTGGGCAATCAGTTGTGATTCAATTAGCGGTGCAGTGACTTCAACGAGTCGATCGACGAAAATGCCCGGCGTGATTACATGTTCTGGATCAATGCCATTGACCTCAACCACCTTTCGGGCCTGAACAATGGTAACTGTGGCCGCCATGCACATGACCGGGTTGAAGTTTCGTGCCGTCTTGTTATAGACCAGATTGCCCAGACGATCGGCATTCTCACATTTGATCAGCGCATAATCAGCTTTTAATGCGTATTCCATAACATAATCGCGCCCGTTGATATTTCGGATTTCCTTGCCCTCGGCCAAAGGCGTGCCAACTGTCGAGGCGGTATAAAATGCCGGAATTCCTGCGCCACCGGCGCGAATACGCTCCGCGAGAGTACCTTGAGGTACGATCTCCAGTTCTATCTTTCCAGCCCGGTACAGTTCAGGAAACACCTTGGAATGACTGGAACGCGGATAGGAACATATCATCTTTCTGACCTGCCCGTTGCCAATCAGGGCGGCAAGTCCTGCTTCACCATTGCCGGTGTTGTTGTTGATGACGGTAAGGTCCCTGGCTCCCAGGTCAATCAGTGCGTGAATTAGCTCAATAGGGCTGCCGGCCTCACCAAATCCACCAATCATAACGCTGGCGCCATCGCAAATATCGGCAACCGCTGCTGCTGGTGTTGCAATACGTTTATCGATCATTGTACTGCTTCAACTTTCCTCAATGGGCTGCTGGAAAATCTGTTTCAGCAGATTGATCTTCCTGCAACGCATGATCCATGCGGATGCTCGTGGCCGAATTCATCGCCTGAGTGAGCGAATTTTCCAGTTCTTTCTCAATTGTCGCCAATTCATCCTCGAAAAAGAAAGAATTGCCTTTGAGCGGCTTGAGAAGGGATACGTTGTTGGTTTCGGCATCATATTTGGCGTGGAAGACTTTATCCATCCATTCCATGTTCCGCGATTCATTGAACTTGAGTGCAAATACCGGTTCGCCGTCAATTTCAGACATTCCCATCAATGAAAGCTTACCCGCTGAAGTTGTCATGGAAATATGGCGTGAAGGACGGTTAATTGATGACAGGGACCGGTAGATCCTGTCAAAAATCCTCATTACATCGGCCAAGGGAGCGGTATAATAATGATGTTCACCAGTCGGGCGGGCGCAATACATGGAATGAAATCCAATCGAAAGCGTGCCGAAAATATTTGCCAGGTCAATCCAGTTTTGTGCCGATTTATCGATATCGGTCGTACCATCCTCATTTGGGAAAAGGCTGATATGTTTCATCATCGGACTCTGGCTGCGGACAACTGCACCATGTTTCTGCAGACGCCGAACAGCAGCAATGACCATCGGATTGAGTAGTTCCTTGGGTGTCGAAAAATGTGCCATCCAGGCCAGTTGAATACCGTTGTCATGCAGCCTGTCAAACAGTGCCAGCATTTTTTCGTATTTGCGGGTCAGGACCATTTCCGGCTGAAATGTCAGAGAACGTGTTGCCAGCCTGATCGTGCGGATATGGAGCAGTTCCGGGTCATGAAACAGGGGTTCGACATATTGTTCCAGACGTTCAGGCGGCATAAAACCGCCATCTCCGCCGGTGATCAGGATATCGGTTACTTCCTTGTGTTGTCTCAAATAGTCATGGATCTGCTGAATATCGTGTTGAAGGAACATATCCTCATCACCGCGAACCTGGGCATGACGGAAACAATAGGTACAAAAGGAAAAACAATGCTGTGTTGATTTGTCAAAGATCAGCTGGGTTTGTGGATATTTGTGCTGACTGCCCGCTAGTACCTCAAGCACGCCATCTTCGTTCTTGAACCATGGCTTGTTCAATTGCTGATTGCCGTCATGGGGATTGGTCGCTTTCATATAATCGATAGCAACCTGGCTTCGCGCTTCGCCCTTTTCTGCAGCAAGGTATTTTCTGACAATGTCCCGGCCTATCATGCCGGGCTGCGGGAAAACCAGCTGGAACACAGAATCAGTCTCATAATTATTCCAGTCGATACTGTTCAGGGTGTGACGCGTGGCAAGAAACCGGTATACCTCGATAAACAGTTCGCGTTCATCAATATTGCCGATCTCAATGCCATGGTCATTCAGAATTTCGACAACCCGGCGAAATCCCTTTAATCCGGTATAGTTTTCGCGACCGGTAAATATCGGAGGAGTTGTGCGTGACAGGGTGGAATATTGCGGAAATTGACGATGCAGGCGATTGACCACACCACCGGGCAACAGACCTTCCTGATCTATGATTTCGCGGGCTTCGTTTGGAAAACCGCCTTCACACAGAACTTTGTCTACATTTATATGGCGAACGGTTGGTTTGTCTAACATTGTCTGGTCCTCAACAATTGGTACTGCCTGCTGATCACGAAGAATGCATTTAGCTTGTTCGCAAGCATAAGGAGAAATGATTCAGCCTGGATGAAACAGCATGGTTGAGTTCAGTTCAAACAATGTTTGCTCATCCAGTCATTCCATTTCAGAATGACTGGTACTAGATATGTTCGCTATTATGAACTATAGATTTGAATATCAAAATTCGCGTAGCCCTTTGACAGAGTCTGTTCAAACTCTTGGTTTGACCGAATATTTGGTTGGGCCTGGCTTCATTTTAATATATAAGGTCATTTAAAAATGGAATGCACATGTTGATACCAAGGCGCTATCTTCCTTCCATCAGCCTGCTCGCATCTTTTGACGCAGCTGCCAGATTGCAGAGTTTTACGCTGGCCGCTCAAGAGGTAAACCTGACCCGAAGTGCTGTCAGCAGGCATATCAAGGGGCTGGAGGTGCAGGTCGGAATAGCACTTTTTATGCGCTATCGCCAAAAAGTAAGCCTGACGCCCGCAGGAGAAAACTACGCGCGAGTGATACACGAAGCACTCAGAATGATCGCAAGCGCCTCAATGACCCTGCAGATCAATCCAAGTGGTGGAACACTTGATCTGGCAATTCTGCCTACATTTGGCACCATTTGGCTTGCTCCAAGATTGCCGGGATTTCTCAGTGGCAACGCCGGTGTGACGGTCAATTTCACAACCTGGCTGAAGCCATTTGATTTCAACATTGAACGGGTTGACGCGGCTATCCACTTCGGTCAGCCTGACTGGCCGAATACAGAAGCTGTTTTTTTGATGAATGAAATGGTCTTACCTGTTTGTTCCGTTGAATTTTTTGACAGGCACCAGTTCACCAGTTCGGCCCAACTGTGCTCTGCGCCTCTTATTCATTTGTCAAGTCGCCCGGATATCTGGGAACACTGGTTTCAGCATCAGGGAATTAAATATCAAAGCAATACCGGGATGGTTTTTGATCAGTTCGCCACAGCAGCCCAGGCAGCAAAACATGGTCTGGGAATAGCACTTTTACCAGTGTTTTTGATTGAGCGCGAACTTAAGAGCGGGGATCTGGTCCCGGTTTCTAATAACCGTATTCAAAGTGAAGAAGCCTACTATCTTGTCTGGCCTGAACATCGCAGGAATTTTCCACCCCTCGCTGCATTCAAGGACTGGATTGTCGCCGAAGCCAAAGGCTGGTCGGGTTAGTGGCATAAACGAGTGCTGTGATAGGTAAATAGCTTGAGCTCTGGTTGCATGCTCGTAGCCTTGGCAAATAAAAAAAATCCACTCAGCCATTTCAAAACATCCTCAGAGATTATTTGCTTTCCGTTTTCTTGCCGCAATGTCTAAAACTTACGTGAGAGGGATAGATTCAATTCCACCTATATGTTGCTAAAGCTGGAAATCACGGATCGATTTTTAAACATGTGCCTGGTATTCTTTTATCACATGTTGGGTGAATAATTTGGGTGAATATCCAGTAACCAAATCTTCGAAACTTTGAATTCCGGTTAGATATCATTCCAGTATGAGCATTGAGGATAATACCAGAGCTCTTAACCTAAATCCCTGTTTATTGAAAGAATTTCCCTGTTAATTAAACCAAATTCCCTGCAAGATTTCTTAGGGAAAATTCCAGATAAGCTGATGATTTTAATTAGGTATTTCAATTGTACTTTGGTGTAATTCAATCCATTTCGCGATAATTCCCTGTTTTTTCCCATATAACAGGGAAAATCGCATCAGAGACTGGTTCTCTCCAGACTGTGCCCACCACCACATTATTCACTTAATTCATTGAAATATATTGATAAATTCGAGCAGATAAGAATCAATTCTTACATTATTTCTTACTGCAGCAGATTGTACCCATACAAATTGGGACTTCATCGGTGTTTTTGATCGCAACGAATATCTGCGAGAAAAGTGCTGTGCTCTTGATGCATGGGCAATACGGTTGCTGGAAATAGTAGAGGGCAGGGGATTTTGGTCATCATAACCAAGTATGACCGCCTGTCGCGCTCCCTGCGCGACCTGATAGACATTGTAGGGCAGATTAATGAAAAAGAAGCTGGCTTTAAATCACTTGGAGAAGATATCGACACAACGACGCCGGCCGGTCGCCTTGTTTTTCATGTGTTCGGGTCGATAGCAGAATTTGAGCGCGAACGAATTGTGGAGCGAACAAAAGAAAGATTAGCGTCAGCTCGAAAACAAGGCAGGGTAGGGGGGAGACGCCACGTATTATCAAAAACGCAAATTGAAGAAGTGATCAAAATGCGCGATGAAGAAAATCGCTCACCCTATGAAATTGCAGAGCGATTTAAGGTATCACATATGACAATTCGTCGAGCAGAATTGCCAGCGGCAAAATCAAAGCAGTAGGGTTGGGATTGTTGCCGTGGAACTATCTTGCTGGCGAGGAAATATCTGGATGCGTACGAAGCACCATTAATCTGAGTGTAGGACAAAAAATTAAGGTAAGCCAATAACAAGCTTGCTTTAGGCATTCGGACAGTGTCAGGTGAAATTTGTTATCGTTCATAGCTGGAGAGCACTGATCATTTGGCGTTTGCGACTGTGATTATATCGTTTGTGACCCTTGAATACTGAAGACTTGCAACATTGCGAAACAGTCGATTATTGGCAATGGTAAAGCAGAGTTTGTTAAAATCGATGAATGATGAACCCGATCAAAAGAAACGCCGGTTTAAGCCTGGAACACTTCAACTTGCAGGATTGGGATGTCTGATGCTCTATTTGTTCATCCCGTTGTTAATGGGTACAATCAGCTTGCTTCTCGCTTTGATTATTGGTTGGTTTGGCGGATAGGAGGTAAGCGCCCCTGTGGTTATGGGCACTTACCCTTCATTATTACTTGAGGGTTCAATAAATCCTGCTGAAGCAGGCGGCAATGGAGAATTTCCCTATGGAAAATGATGAAAACTACATGGGAGCGTTCGGACGGGAAGGTGATTTACGCAAATTGCCAAACGCAAATGATCCCTATCAAATAATGGAAGCTGAATTGAGCAATGATGAAAATTTAATTTGGGTAGGCAAGCCGGTTTCAATAATCCGGCATGCAAAGGATTCAATACCCATTTTTGTATTTGGATTCTTGTTCTTCGGTTTTGCCATGTTTATGGTCGGGCAATATATGGAAGCACTGCGTCGGCCAGTGAATTCAGTGCTTGAAGCTATTGAGATCATATTCCCAATTTTTTTCACCCCATTTATTCTTGCAGGTCTCGTTATGTTGATCTTACCCTTGTGGAAAATGAATAAAGCGAGGCACATGATCTATGCATTGACCGACAAACGCCTGATAATCAGAGAAACATTTCCACGTTTCCATATAGAGTCATGGCCTCTTCACCAAGTAATAAGGCTGAGACGACGCGGGCCTGCCAATGGCCCCGGAGATGTATTTTTTGCTCAGTTGAAAAAACGGGGTGGAGAAGATGGCGCCATAGTAAAGGATGTGGGGTTTATTGGGATCGCGAAACCTAGAAGGGTAGAGGATCATATTAGGGAATTGATTATGTATTAGCCCATCATGTCCGCTTATTCTCCCGCGTAAATTACAACGCGCATTGGAGATCGTGTAGAAGGACACGATGAACTAGCTAGCCCGGAAGTTTCACGAAAAAGTACCACTGAGTCCCCACAATATGTTATGATTCAATAGGCATGGCCAGAAGTACGCATCATCTTGCGCGCAGACAGTGGTTTCCGCCGCCACAAGATGGTTGACTGGTGTGAACGCAAGGGTGTCGGTTATATCGTCGACTTGGCCAAAAACAAGCGGCTTAACGGTTTAACAGCTGACTGGATGGAAGCAGCAAAGAAAGGTCTTGAGGCAAGTGGCGACAAGCAACGCGTGTTTGGGGAGTTTTACTATGCGGAAAAAAGCTGGAAATGCGAACGTCGGGTAATCGCGCGTATTGAGTACATGGAAAAAGGCATCAACCCGCGCTATATCGTTATTAATCTCGAAGACCCGGATTTTGGCGACAATGGGTAGCATCTTTACGAGAAGCATTATTGCGCGCGCGCGGACATGGAAAACCGCATCAAGGAACAGCAGCCTGATTTGTTTGCAGACCACACCTCGTGCCACAAATGGTGACCCAACCAGTTTCGTCTCTTGCTCTCCGCTCTTGCTTATACATTGCTTGAAACGGTGCGACGTATCGCGCTCAAAGACACCGGCATGGCGCATGTCCAATGCGGTATGATCAGGCTGAGGCTATTGAAGATTGTGGCGCTCATTGTGCGCAATACAAGG
>JAAENI010000103.1 GCA_024224595.1 Hyphomicrobiales bacterium | reverse complement strand
CCTGCTGTCCGACATAAAGGCACAATTGGTGGTTCGATTGCCAATAATGATCCTGCTTCAGACTATCCTGCAGCCATGGTTGCCCTTAATGCCCAGATCCACACCAATAAGCGCTCCATTGGCAGCGGTGATTTTTTTGTTGGTCTGTTTGAAACGGCGCTGGAAGACGATGAGATAATTACATCGGTATCTTTTTCGGCACCGGCAAAGGCTGCCTATGCAAAATTCCCCAATCCTGCGTCTCGTTATGCCATGGCAGGGGTTTTTGTCGCCAGAACCCAGGATGGTTCCGCCCATGTCGGTATAACCGGTGCAGGATCTGATGGTGTATTTACCCATCCGGGTATGGAAGCGGCACTCACCTCTGACTGGAGTGCACAGGCTATTTCAAATGAAGGTGTTGAGGCAGGTGACATGCTTTCGGATATTCATGCAGATGGCGCTTATCGTGCCAATCTGGTGAAAGTGATGGCCGGTAGAGCTGTAGCCGCTGCCGGTTAGCAAATACATTTTGAATTTGAAAAATACCCGGTTCCCTAAGATTGATCCGGGTATTGTTTTGAACACGTATATGTCCAGATACGTGCAGGCGGTATATTGCGCAGGACTGTTCCCAGGTGATCCACATTGAAGTTCCTGGTACGTTCTGGAACAGGTGGTCGGGGGCCATAGGAAAACTGGACCAACGGCCGGCCATGTTCAACCAGTTTCAATGCGGCAACGACCAATCTGACGCGCTGTGAGATTGGGAAATTTAACAAAGGCAGGGCCGAAATTACGCATTCGAATTGCTTGATGCCTAATTCTTCTGCAATTTCCTTAATATTGAATGCATCACCTTGTATGAAATTTATTCCTGAAAAGCGGCGCTTTAACCCTGGTATGAAGCTAGCTGAATATTCGATTGAATATATGTTTTCAGGTTTGACGCCGGTATCCAGGATAGCTTTTGTAATTACACCCGTACCAGGGCCAAGTTCCAATACAGGTAGCCCGCTATCGGGACGAATTAGACTGGCCATTTTGACGGCCATCCGAGCGCTAGTGGGAGCAATTGCACCGACAGTCTTCGGTTTTGTAACCAAACCGCGCGCGAATTCCAGCCTGTCACCAAACTTTGATACCAGTCTGTTCCCAATTTTGCTATTTGATATCCGTTGCAATCAACTTTCCTTCCAACAGAACAAACAAGACCAATTAGTATCAAACTTACACCGTATGGGTGGCGACGGTCAGAGGCTCCTCATACCGGTTATTTATCACATTGTAGCAAATTTAGTTCAAGCGGGAATAAGACAAATTTTTCTGCAGCCACACAAAACCGCAATTCAGAGATAATTTGTCTCACCCCAATAAATCTGAATGTTGTCACCTAGAGTTACCTCGAAACTCACAGTTATGGCGAAAAGCGCCAATTTTGGTCATCTAGCAAATTGGCGCTATAACTACAATTCTTGACCTTACAGTTCAGTCGCGCTTGTTACAACTTTACCCAACAGACCGTATGAAATGGCTTCATCTGTGTTGAGCCAAAAATCTCGAGCCGTATCTTCGGCAATTTGTTTTGCAGTTTTACCAGTTGCCTCGGCAAAAATTCGCTCAAAACGTTCTTTCATAATTTCGATCTGTTGCGCTTGAATGGCTATATCAGAGGCAGCCCCTCCAACACCACCACTTGGCTGGTGTAACAAAAATCGCGTATTGGGCAGACAAAGCCGATTTTCAAGCTTTGCGCCGATGAAAATAAGTGCTCCTGCACTGGCAACCCAACCTGATCCGATTACAGTTACCACAGGTTTGATGAATTTGATTAAATCATGAATCATGTCCCCTGATTCGACATGTCCACCGGGGGAAGAAATGAAAATAGTGATGGGCTCATCGTTTTTGCTTGCCAGCGCAAGAAGTTTTTCGCAGGTGGATTTAGCCACTTTATCGGAAATCTCACCTACAATCGTTACATAACGATTTTCAAAAGCGATATCCTCGGCAATGCTGGCCCGTTTTGTTTTTGACATATTCAACTGATCCCTGGTTGATTCTTTTATACTAAATTTGATAATCACAAAAAAATGGGCAGGTCACAAGACCCGCCCATTCGTAATATCAGTTTGGCTGGGCTGCCTTACATCATGCCGCCCATGCCGCCCATGCCGCCCATATCAGGCATTGCAGGTGCGCCACCACTGTCCTTGCTTGGTGCATCCGCAACCATAGCTTCAGTAGTGACCAGCAAAGATGCAACAGATGCCGCATCCTGCAGAGCAGAACGAACGACTTTAACCGGGTCAATGATACCCATTTTGATCAGATCGCCAAACTCACCGGTTTGAGCATTGTAGCCATAGTCAGCTTCGTTTTTGCTGTTGATTTCTCCTACAACAATTGAGCCTTCATCACCTGCATTTTCTGCAATTTGACGAATTGGAGCCTGAAGCGCACGGCGAACGATGTTGATACCAGCAGCCTGATCATCGTTTTCACCAACAGAGCTGATGAATTTTGAAGCACGAAGAAGAGCAATACCGCCACCTGGGACAATACCTTCTTCAACTGCAGCACGTGTTGAATTTAATGCATCGTCAACGCGGTCTTTTTTCTCTTTAACTTCAATTTCGGTAGAACCGCCAACGCGAATAACAGCAACACCACCAGCCAGTTTGGCCAGACGTTCTTGAAGTTTTTCTTTGTCATAGTCAGAGGTTGTTTCTTCGATTTGTGCTTTGATCTGACCAACACGCGATTCAATGTCTTTTTTCTTGCCAGCACCATCGATAACCGTGGTGTTTTCTTTGCTGACAGAAACTTTCTTGGCAGTACCAAGCATATCAAGAGAAACATTTTCCAGTTTGATACCAAGATCTTCTGAGACAACCTGGCCGCCAGTCAATATTGCAATATCTTCCAACATTGCTTTGCGGCGATCACCAAAACCAGGTGCTTTAATCGCGCAAATTTTCAAGCCGCCGCGTAGTTTGTTGACAACCAGAGTAGCCAGTGCTTCGCCTTCCACGTCTTCAGCAATGATGACCAACGGGCGTGATGACTGGTGTACAGCTTCAAGAATTGGCAGCATAGCCTGCAGGTTGGAGAGTTTTTTCTCATGAAGCAGAATGTATGGATCATCCATGTCAGCAATCATTTTGTCAGGGTTAGTGACAAAATATGGTGAAAGGTAACCGCGATCAAATTGCATGCCTTCAACAACTTCAAGTTCGCTTTCAGCTGTTTTGGCTTCCTCAACGGTAATTACACCTTCATTGCCAACACGCTGCATTGCTTCAGCAATGTCTGCACCAATTGTAGTGTCGCCATTGGACGAGATCGTGCCAACCTGGGCAACTTCTTCAGAGGTTTTGATCTTTTTGGCTTCTTTTGCAAGGTCCGAAATAACATCTTTAACGGCCATATCGATACCGCGTTTCAGATCCATCGGGTTCATGCCGGCAGCTACTGCTTTTGCGCCTTCTCTGACGATTGCCTGAGCCAGAACGGTTGCAGTTGTTGTTCCATCACCAGCAACATCGTTGGTTTTAGAAGCCACTTCACGCACCATTTGTGCGCCCATGTTTTCAAACTTGTCCTCAAGTTCAATTTCTTTAGCAACAGTAACACCATCTTTGGTAATACGCGGTGCGCCAAATGATTTGTCAAGAATGACATTACGCCCCTTAGGTCCAAGTGTAACCTTAACCGCATTGGCGAGGATATCTACTCCACGCAACATCGAGTTACGTGCTTCGGTTCCGAATTTTACTTCTTTAGCAGCCATTTTTTAGCTCCTCTTTGGGTGAATATCACCCGTTGAAATTATTTAAACTAGTATTATCGGGTGGAGCCTTAGGCCATCACGCCCATAATGTCAGATTCTTTCATGATCAAAAGGTCTTCACCATTGATTTTGATTTCAGTGCCGGACCATTTTCCAAAAAGAACAATATCGCCCTTTTTAACATCCAAGGGAACCAGTTTACCTGCTTCATCGCGTGCACCTGAACCAATGGCGATGATTTCGCCTTCAGAAGGTTTTTCCTGCGCTGTGTCAGGAAGGATGATGCCACCAGCAGTTTTCTCTTCAGAATCTACCCGGCGAACCACAACACGATCGTGAAGTGGACGAAATTTCATTTTTGCCATGATTT
>JAAENI010000102.1 GCA_024224595.1 Hyphomicrobiales bacterium | reverse complement strand
CGACATAACCACCGGTATCGGTTGCGGGCAGATTATCAATGACGACTGATGTTCCATCGGGACGGATAATCCTTTGCCAGATAACAAGAGCCCGTTCCTGTCCAAAGGTAATGACACTGTCGTATTTGCCAATGAGGCGCGTGCCTTGGGGGATAAGGAGATGTTGACCAGTAATTGTGTCAAAAACGTTTTCTGTTACCTGGGCAATCACCATTCCCGGTAGGTCTGAGTTAAGACCAGTAACAAGGCTGGCCGGGATGATGGTTCCAGCCACTAATTGATGGGGTGACACAGGTATTTGCTGGGCATGTTTGTTGTATATTTCGGCATCGGGGCTTTTTTGCAGAAATGCCAGTTTTGTTTTCTGACCATTTAGATCAGAGCCTGTGTCTGCCGTATCAGGTTTTATATCCCCAGCGTTGGTAAGCGCCGTTAATGCATCAAGTTCGGCTCGGCGATTGTTGTAGTCACGATTGGTGTTTTCTGCGTCGGTTTTTGAAATTGTATCGGATGTTTTTTTCCGACTGACAGTAAAGAATACACCGGATTCCTGTGCCTGCGATTTTAATCGGGCGAGACGAATGCGTTCTGCTCTTAGAAAATCAGCTTCAGGATCGGGCCGGTATGATGGAATGGGATTTGCTACCTGTGATTTGATCCCTAATTCACTTTCCAGACGAGCCAGTGATTTGCCAATATCGCCTGAATTCGGGGATCCGAGTTTGGGTATCCGATCATAGGATGATGGCAGTTTATCCAATCCATCCGGTTTGGATTTGCGCTTGATTTGGTAACGTTCGTTTTGTTTGCCGGATTT
>JAAENI010000101.1 GCA_024224595.1 Hyphomicrobiales bacterium | reverse complement strand
CGACGCTGACAAAGCCAATCATAGGCTTGATCAAGCACGTGGTTACTAAAGACCGACCTGTCGTTTGAATACTGCAATTCGTTCACCAGCTTGTTAAACTTGTCGGCTCAAAAACAAATGTATATTGAGCCCACTTGCAATTTTCCCCTGTTTTCGGGGAATTAATGCGCATCACAGCAAGGACTGCATGATTCCCCACTGCATTGGAAGTCTATTCGCTTCAAACAGGCCATAATCTTCCAATAAGATGATAGATAATATATTACTGTGAATTAATTGTTACAGATATGGTGGGAGATAAGAAAAGATGATCTGAAGTGTTCGCCATAATGCGGCGAAATAAGTCCTGTCGAGCACGATACGACTAATGGTTCGCAATCCAGTTCAAAGCTACCCGCCAGTCGATCATTCGCACTGGCGTTCCATGTTTACCGCCATCAAAAACAACATAGCGAACGGGATTTCCGGCTTTTCGTAAGCCCTGATAGAAACTCATCTGGTCCTTCCAGCTGTAGACATAGTCGATACCGCCATGGGCAATATAAACCGGGATTTTCGACGCCGATTTATTGCGGCGGGTGGCGAGAAATTTGTCATTGGGAAAGCCACCCATAATCACCAGGCCATCAATCATCCTGGCTGAAGAGCGATTATTGGCCAGTCTCCAGCAGATATGTGAGCCCATGGAGCCACAGGCTACCACCAGTGGGCCTTTGGTATTGGCGCGGTATTTTTTGATCAGGGCGGCCACATCCTGACGGCCTTTTTCCTTGAAGTCCGTTAGGTCAGTCGACAGATAAATGCCACCGTTGAAATACATCAGGCTTTTAACCCGATTGAAATTCCCACCGAATTTTTCATCACTAAACCCCAGATGGCGTGATCCGTCCCGGCCATGAACAAAAATCACAGTCATATTGGAAAAACTGTTCAACGCCCCTACACCAAAATAGGTTACATCACGCCCGTTCGCCTTGAATGAGAGGTCCTGCTGATGGCGCTTGGGGCGGGAGGAAGTGTAATAGGTTTTGACTTTTCGAACCGGAATTTCGTCCCGGCCATTAATATCGCGCAACGGTTCGTAGGGCGCACGAATAAAGTGGCCATTATCTTCGGTTTTGATGGCTTTGCGATATTTGAACAATTTATCTTTATGCGGTTTCAACTGGAAATTGGCAGCGGTTGCGGAATCAAATGATGCCAACAATGGCAATACCAGTAATCCGGAAAATATCATTTTCGCCAGCCAGCGAAGAACCGTGAACGAGGACAACTTTGTCAAAACCAGGTACTCTATCTTTTTGTTTTCAAAATACGCTGCCACAAAGTGCCGCCGATATATCTGCCCAAAACGAAATAGGCTATGATGATTGCAAATAAGCATTACGCCTCATCTTCTTCCACAATCCAGGTCTCTGTCCTGCCAGCTTCTTCCCATTCATGCCAGGGCGAAGTTGAGGTCATCGCATTGGAATACCGAGATACCACGTCAGCATCACTGAGGCGATAAATATCGAACCTGTTGACGACAGGGGCAAACATTGCATCGGCATTGGTAAATTCGCCAAACAAAAACGGCCCGCCGGAATTGTTAAGGCACTGATCCCAGATTTCGACAATACGATCAACGTCTTTGCGTGCTCCATCAGAAATTGGCAACGCCTCAACACGCCGGTTCATATTCATCGGGCATTCGCCACGCAAATCCAGAAACCCGCCATGCATCTCATTGGAGACTGAGCGCGCATTTGCACGTTGCTGGATATCATTGGGCCAAAATCTGTAATCAGGGAATTTGTCGTGAAGATATTCCAGTATCGCCAAGGATTCCCAGACCGTTATGCCATCATCCACCAGACAGGGAACTTTGCCGGTTGGAGAAAATTCCTCAAAATGACGATTGCCACCTGCCATGTCAAATGGCCACAAGTTTTCCTGAAACTCGATCTCTTTCATCCGCAAAGCAATCCATGGCCTGAATGACCAAGAAGAATATTTTTTGTTGCCGATGAAAAGCTCCATGAGACCAAGTTAGGTTATTGGTGTTCCACGAGCAAGCATCAAGATATCAACTGTTGCATTTAGATTGCATTCAGACTTTAACTAAAACGACCACCACGTGGAAATCCTTTGGGAACCATGCGTCCTGCCTGGGCGCGATCACCCAACCATTCGCGCAATTCGTCCTTGCCTCTCACATAGGTGCGCCCGGCACTATCCTGCCAGGTCAGGCCTTCGTCCAGCTTGAATACCCGCGCGTCCTTGATGCCACCATCTTTATATTTTTGCAGACGCACGCCCTTACCACGGGTCATCTGAGCAATTTGTGACATTGGGAAACACAGTAACTTTCGATTTTCACCGACCACGGCAATCGTATCGCCATCGGCCTCCACACAAATGGATGCCTCGACTGGCAGTTTGACATTCAGGACCTGCTTACCCTTGCGGGTATTGGCGATGACATCGTCTTCGGGCACGATAAACCCGTTACCCAGAGTTGAAGCAATCAGCAAATTGCGTCCAGCCTGATGTTTGAAAGCCGATACAATATCTGCATCATTATCCATGTCGATAATTACCCTAACCGGTTCGCCGTGGCCGCGACCTCCGGGCAATTTATCAATGCTGACAGTGTAGAATTTGCCTCCGGTTGTAAACAGCAGCAATTTATCGGTGGTTTCAGCATGAAATGCAGACTTCAATTTGTCACCTTCCTTAAAAGTCAGCGCGTCAAAGTCAGTCAAATGGCCTTTCAGTGCACGCATCCAGCCTTTATCTGAAATGACAACAGTAACCGGTTCTTTTTCAATCATCGCCTGATTGATGGCTTCAAGGTCGTGTTCTGGAGCGATACCAAAAGTTGTGCGGCGGCGGCCCAGTTCGGTATCAGGTCCAAACTGTTTTTTGACTTCGGAAATCTGCCATTTGACCGTTGCCCATTGTTTGTCTTCAGAGGCCAGCAATTCTTCTATCGAACTCTTTTCTTCACTCAGCGCATCAAATTCGGTTTTTATTTCCAGTTCTTCGAGTTTGCGCAACGAACGAAGACGCATATTGAGAATAGATTCTGCCTGCAGATCAGTGAGGTTAAAAACCCTCATCAGCTCAGCTTTTGGATGATCTTCGAAACGGATAATCCGGATAACTTCATCAAGATTGAGATAGGCGATCAGGAACCCGCCGAGAATTTCCAGACGACGCTCAATTTTTGCCAACCGGTATCGAGAGCGGCGACATAAAACATCCCGGCGATGAGCCAGCCACTCATTGAGTACATCGCGCAATGACATAACTCTTGGCGTCTTGCCGCCGGACAAGACATTCATATTGAGTGAAACGCGCGTTTCAAGATCGCTGAGCTTGAACAGTGATTCCATCAGCAATTCAGGGTTCACTGTACGGTTTTTGGGCTCAAGAACCAGGCGAATATCTTCCGCAGATTCATCCATTATATCGCCAAGCAAAGGCAGGCGGCGATTTTGCAGCAGTTCGGCGATTTTTTCGATTAATCGGGATTTTTGAACTGAATAGGGAATTTCAGTGATGATGATCTGATAGCCGCCTCGACCGATGTCTTCTTTCGTCCATTGGGCGCGAACTTTGAAACCGCCCTTACCGGTGGAATAGGCTTCAACAATTGATTGACGATCATCGGTAATCATACCGCCGGTTGGAAAATCCGGTCCTTTAACATATCCTGCCAGGGTATCAATCGAGGCATTGGGATGTTTGATCAGGTGAATTGCTGCATCACACAATTCAGCCGCGTTATGCGGCGGAATGTTGGTGGCCATGCCAACGGCGATACCTGAAGAACCGTTTGCCAGAAGATTGGGGAACGCTCCGGGTAATACAACAGGTTCTTCTTCCTCACCGTCGTAGGTTTCGCGAAAATCGACCGCGTCTTCATCGATACCTTGTAGTAGCAAAGTCGCGACTTCTGTCATGCGGGCTTCTGTATAACGCATGGCGGCAGCATTATCACCATCGATATTGCCAAAATTCCCCTGCCCGTCAATCAGCGGATAGCGTACGGCAAACTCCTGTGCCAGGCGCACCAGTGCATCATAAACCGACTGATCACCATGAGGGTGAAACTTACCGATGACATCACCAACGATACGTGCACATTTCTTGAATCCGGTAGTGGGGTCGAGTTTCAAAACCCGCATGGCATGGAGAATGCGCCGGTGGACCGGCTTCAAACCATCGCGAACATCAGGCAGTGCCCGGCCCATGATAGTCGACAAGGCATAGGCCAGATAACGCTCTTCCAGCGCAGATTTTAAATCCACACTTTCTATATCGCTGCTATTGTCGTCTCCAGAACCTGGAGGAATCAAACCTTTACCCATTCCCATGAATTAGCGCGGGGCTGGATATAGGGCAAGGGTGGTTAATACGGATTGCCGCGATATTTATGCATTCATCAGCGTATTATCACCTAAAAATTCAAATCCAGGGTTTTTTCCAGCTTTTCCAACTCTCTTTGAGCATCAACCATATAATCGCGGGTAATGGGAGCGGCATCGCGTTTTCGCGAAAGCTGCATGTGAAATACAAAATTGGGGCCTGTGCTGAATACCATTTCGGCACTTTGCAGATAAAACTCCCACATGCGGGCAAAGCGTTCATCATACATTTCGACAACTTTCTCACGGTTGGCGAGAAAGCGTTCGTGCCAGTGGATCAGCGTTTTGGAGTAATGCAGCCGCAAATTCTCCATGTCCAATACCCACAGATTATTGCGCTCCAGCGACTCATAGACTTCAGACAAAGAGGGCGAATAACCATTAGGGAAAATGTATTTTCTGAACCACGGACTGGTCGTGCCGGGCGGGCTCATATGGCCAATGGAATGCAACAGGAATATGCCATCATCGGGCATGATGTGGTTTATCTGTTTGAAGAATTCATCAAAATGCTGAATTCCGACCTGTTCAAACATTCCGATGGAAATGATACGATCAAATTTTTCATCGACATCGCGGTAATCGAGCAGACGAAATTCAACACGATCATCAAGACCTGCTTTCTTTGCGCGTTCTGTCGCCAATTTCTGTTGTTCAACAGACAAGGTCACACCGACAACTTTCACATCTGCAATTGAAGCCATATAAAGCGCCAGATCACCCCACCCGCAACCGATATCAAGCACTTTATGTCCCGGTTTCAGATCAAGTTTTGTCACCGCCAGACGCAATTTGTTGCGCTGAGCCTGTTCCAGAGTTTCATCATCATTCCTGAAATAGGCACAGGTATAGACCATTTGTTCGTCAAGAAAGAGTTTAAAAAACTCATTGCCCAAATCATAATGGTGGGCGACATGTTTTTGTACCTGTCCTTTTTTATTCGACTGCTGGAAGCGGCGAAATGTTTTGGAAAAACTCCTCAATACTTTTTGCAAAGGATGGGAACCCAAGCCCTCTCCGTTCATCTTGAAGAAATGCAGAAAATCTTTCAGCGTCGAGCCATCCTCGAAGGTAAGCGTGCCATCCATATAGGCTTCACCGGTGGTCATTTCCGGGCTGAATGTGAGTTTGCGGTAAAGGCTCTTGTCATGTAAGCGGATGGTAACCTCCGGCCCTTCCTTCCCCGCAAAAACATGTTTCATGCCATCAGCATCAATCACATTGAGCGTACCTGTAGTGACAAATTTTTTCATCAGGCTTGATAGTGGAAACATGCGGAAACATTCTTTCTGGTTGCGTTCGACAACAGGCTGCGCGCACCATATTGATTACCGTTGATTATTCAAGTGGATTTAGAAGCGATAGCCAAAATACAAACTGTTTTGTTTAGTTTAGAAAAACTATTCAATGGATGTGTTTTCACCACTGTAACAAAGTTGCGCCGCGGAAACATGCCCTGTGGAATTCCAGAGGACAGTAACCGAAACCATTTACTAGAGTCTATCAGGTTTAGTCCAGTTACCCCCTGTGGGCCGTATTGATAGTTTAGGTTACCGTATTTCCATATGCGCCATCCTTTTAACAATCTCTGCACATGATTCCGTGCCAGCCCTGATTGAATTCAAATAACACAAGCAGCAAGCTCGTTAAGCTTTGGATTTAGCCCCCAGCCAATACCTTGCGAACCGCATCAACATATAACCCATGCTCGATATTCAACACCTTGTCGCCCAGCGATTTTTCATTATCATCAGGATCAATATCAACAACCCACTGGGCATTTACCGGACCGGCATCCAAGGCTTCTTCAACAATGTGAACACTGCAACCGTGTATTTTGTCGCCGGCATCCAGTGCTCGTTGGTGGGTATTTAGTCCTGGATATTTGGGTAACAGGCTGGGATGAATGTTTAGAATTTTTCCTGGATAGTGACTGATGAATTCTGCTGATAAAACGCGCATATATCCTGCAAGGCAGATCAAGTCTGGTTTTACTTGCTCCAGCTCATTCAATATCGCCGTTTCATGGTCGGTTTTTGTAGCGAAATCCCGGCGCTCCAGCGCAATTGCTGAAATACCAGCAGATCGGGCTTTATCTAAACCCAGCGCATCACGGCGATCAGATATGACTTTTACGATTATTGCGGGATAATCTGGTGCTGCACAGGCTTTAATCAGGGCGGCGAGATTTGAGCCGCGACCGGATATCATGACAGCAATGTTAGCTCGATGGTTCATGTGGGCCCGGTAATTACAATTAGAAATTCAACTTGTTTTTGTAAATTACACCGCCTTTATCGCGTTCTGTAATTTCGCCAATAACGGATACACGCTCACCTTCGTTTTCAAGTAAATGCATGACATCGCTCACCTGAGCATCATCAACGATCACAACCATGCCAATGCCGCAGTTGAAAGTACGCAGCATTTCCAGTTCTTGAATGCCACCTGTTTTGCTGAGCCAGCTGAATACTGACGGCACGTTGATCATTGCCAGATCAATTTGTGCAGCCATGTCATTGGGCAAGACACGTGGAATATTCTCTGTCAGCCCGCCGCCGGTAATATGGGCCAGCGCACGTATGCCATCATTTTGTTTTATGGCAGAAAGCAATGGTTTTACGTAAATTCTGGTTGGCACGAGCAGAGCTTGCGCCAATGTTAGTGTATGGGATTTATCATCCGACGTGCCAAAAGGTGACGGGGATTGCCAACTCAAAGCTTCGTTCTCAATCACCTTGCGTACCAGTGAAAAGCCATTGGAATGCAATCCGTCTGACGCTAACCCGATTATCTTGTCACCGGGTTTAAAATTTGCCTTTGGCAGCAAATCACCGCGTTCTGCAGCTCCAACGCTAAACCCGGCCAGATCATAATCACTGGAAGCATACATGCCTGGCATTTCTGCGGTTTCCCCGCCAATCAACGCGCAACCGGCCTGACGGCACCCCTGGGCAATACCTTCAACAACAATTTTAGCCCGCGGTACATCAAGGGCTCCTGTTGCAATATAATCAAGGAAAAACAAAGGTTCTGCGCCCTGTACCACCAGATCATTGACACACATGGCGACCAGATCGATGCCGACGGTATTGTGCAATTCAGCCTCGATTGCAACCAGCAGTTTGGTTCCCACACCATCATTTGCGGCAACAAGAATGGGGTCTTTAAAACCTGCGGCTTTTAAATCAAAAAGCCCGCCAAAGCCGCCAATTTGCGTGTCAGAACCAGGCCTGCCGGTCGATTTCACAATCGGTTTGATCGCCTCAACAAAAGCATTTCCTGCTTCAATATCAACACCGGCATCGGCATAGCTAAGCGCGTTTTTGGGGGCGTTTTTGGAAACTTCTTCAACCATGGATTATTTGTCTTGGCTAACATTAGTATTGAATTGATATTGGAATCTAAATCGGGAACTAAAATCAGATTGCGGGTTGCATATCGGCTTTAGGAGTCAATGAGAATATACCATGGGGTTTGTACCCAGAAATTGCACCCGTGCGGCAGACTTTTTTTGCTTTTTTGACTGCATTTGAGATATATTAGGCAGATTACGGCAATTAATGGTGGCTGAAGGCTAATTCGGCGACTATCAGGAAACACTCGACCATGTCAGATACACATCACAATTCTGCACAAAAACAGATAGTCTTCTGGTTATTGGCGCTTGCGTTTTTTTTCGGGTTTTTGTGGGTATTCCGCTCAATATTGTTGCCATTCGTTGCCGGAATGACACTGGCCTACTTTCTCGATCCGGTTGCCGATTTTCTTGAGCGTCTTGGGCTTTCGAGGATGGTTTCAACCGTGGTGATCGTGATATCCTTTATTTTGATTTTCATTTTCTGTCTGGCGATATTTTTGCCGCTACTGGTCAATCAGGCAACAGCGTTTGCACAGCATGTACCAACACTTGTCGCACGATTACAAAAACTTGTCATGTCTACGGAAATCGAATGGCTACGAGATATTATTGGAGACGGTGCCTCACAGCAGGACGCGATCAACAAAGTTCTTGGAAAAAGTCTGGGTTGGCTAACAACTGTGCTGACCCAATTGTGGAGTTCCGGGATGGCATTGGTAAATATCATTTCATTGCTGATTGTGACCCCCGTTGTCGCTTTTTATATGTTGCTTGACTGGGACAAGATGGTGGTAAAAATCGACCATTGGCTACCGCGCATCTATCAGCCAACCATTCGCCTCATCGTCAGCGATATCAATAAGGCTACAGCAGGTTTTGTTCGTGGCCAGGGTACATTATGCCTCATTCTGGGGTTGTTTTATGGGCTTTCATTAACCCTTGTTGGACTTAATTTCGGATTATTAATCGGTTTGATTGCCGGATTGATCAGCTTTATTCCCTATATCGGATCAATAACCGGTCTGGTGATTTCAATCGGCGTCGCCCTTGTTCAATTCTGGCCAGACTGGATACCGGTCACTATTGTTGCTGGCATATTTGTCACTGGGCAATTTTTCGAAGGCAACATATTGCAGCCCAAACTGGTTGGAAAAAGTGTTGGCCTCCACCCGGTCTGGTTGATGTTTGCGCTGTTTGCTTTCGGTTCGCTGTTCGGGTTTACCGGTCTGCTGATTGCCGTGCCTGCTGCTGCCGCAGTTGGCGTTATTGTTCGTTTTGGGTTAAAACAGTATTTGGAAAGTGCAAATTACAAGGGACCTATGAAACCGCAGGCGGACAAGTAGGTTCAATATGATAGGTTGCAACTTGATTATATTTGATAATTCTGACGAATGTGCAGGCGTGCATGGGTGATAAAAAGATAAAGACACGAGAAGGCCAGCCCCTTCAGATGGCGCTGGAATTACCGGTTGAAATTTTTGTTACTCGTGAAGATATTGTTGAAGGTTCTGCCAATTCTCTTGCTGTCGATATGATAGATGCCTGGCCTCAATGGCCTGGACTTGTTGTAATACTGGCAGGACCCGTGGGATCAGGCAAAAGTCATATTGCCAATGTCTGGGCTCACAAGGCAGGTGCCAGATCGATTCCGATCAATGCCCTCGATAAACTGGAGGATGACAAGATCAATGATCGCCCCTTGCTTTTGGAAGATGCGGGTCCCGACCTGATTGACGAAACTGAACTTTTTCATATCCTGAACACAAAGCGAGCGCTGAAGTCTTCGATAATCATCACCTCACGCAGTTGGCCGGGAGACTGGAATATTGAACTGGCCGATCTCAGTTCCCGTCTCCGCGCGGCACAATTGGTGGAACTGGGGGAGCCCGATGACGAATTGTTACGCAAGGTATTGTACAAATTATTCAGCGACAGACAATTGCCTGTTGATACGGGTGTAATCGATTATCTTGTAGTGCGCATGGAACGCTCGCTTGAAGCCGCTTACCAGATTGTCGCCCAACTGGACGCAAAAGGACTAGCCCAAAAACGCAAAATTACGCGAATTTTGGCGGGTGAAGTTCTGGCTGAGGACTGGCCCCGGCAATAATTTGGTGGTTTGATTTAATCCGCATGGGTAGCAGATAGTCGACGATCACTCGGTTTTCTCATACCAGCCCCTGCATTGCGATCAAAAATGGATAGAAGAATTTCGAAACCTGTGTTCCCTTAACCCTACCCGTTCAAATATGTATTTGGTGATATGTTTAATGCCAAATTGCGGATAAACTAAAAAAACAACTATTCCTGATGGCAGTCGTACAATAGCCACTTTGCGCTCCAATCTGGGACAAACACTAAAAACTAATGGAATTAATTATATCGCGACTGCCATGGACAAACATGCTCACCAGACAGAAGTACTAAAACAGGAAAAATCTCAAACTGGCATCCTGACAGGTTACGATGACCCTCCACTGCAAGGTTTTTTTCAGGATCCCTCAAGATTTGTGAATCGTGAACTGTCATGGCTTGATTTCAATCGCCGGGTGCTTGAGGAAACAGAAAACGAAACTAACCCACTGCTCGAACGTGTGCGGTTTCTTTCGATTTCAGCAAATAATCTTGATGAATTTCTGATGGTTCGTGTTGCCGGATTATTTGGGCAGGCAAGGGTAGAAATTAAGACAACCAGCGCGGACGGATTTACACCCGATCAGCAGTTGAAAGCAATTTTTCCCCGGGTCGCTAAACTCCAGGCTGACCAGCAAAAAAGCTGGCTTGACTTAAAATCGCTATTAACCGAGCAAAATATCAATATTGTTGAAGTCAGTGAACTGAAAGAAGCAACTACAACGTGGCTTGAAAACCACTTTATTGAGTCTCTTTATTCCGTGTTGACTCCCTTGTCGATTGACCCTGCGCACCCGTTCCCTTTCATACCAAATCTTGGCTACACGCTGATTTACAACCTGTACACAGATAGTAGTAAATCGGGGATGACAGCTCTAGTAAGATTGCCAGTGGGACTGACTAGATTTATTGAATTACCGCAAACCAAAACAGGCAGAATTGAATTTATCGATATTGAAAATGTCATCGGGATGTTCATTCACCGATTATTTCCGGGTTATAAAGTAGGCGGCAGCGGGAGTTTCCGCATTATCAGGGATACTGATCTTGAACTTGAGGAGGAAGCTGAGGATCTAGTACGCACCTATGAAACAGCCTTGAAACGACGAAGACGAGGCTCTGTGATCAGGCTGGAAATCGATGCCGACACGCCGCCGCAACTAATTGAATTTGTCCGCCAAAAATTTGAAATCAAAAGTCAGCAGGTGATATTTGTAAAAGGAATGCTTGCGCTACACAATTTGTCGGAAATTGTTTCGATTGACAGATCGGACCTCAAATTTGAACCGTTTCAGGCTCGATTTCCAGAACGCATTCTCCAGGTAGAAGGCAATTGTTTTTCAGCCATTCGGCAAAAAGAACTGATCGTTCATCACCCCTATGAATCCTTTGATGTCGTTGTGCAGTTTTTAAACCAGGCAGCCAAAGACCCCAATGTTATTGCCATCAAACAAACACCCTACCGGACATCAAAACAATCCCCGACTGTTGAAACACTGATCCAAGCAGCGGAAGCAGGAAAATCGGTGACGGCTCTGGTAGAGCTAAAGGCGCGTTTTGACGAGGAGGCGAATATCAGACTTGCCCGAGATATGGAGCGTGCGGGAGTTCAGGTGATTTTTGGTATTGTAGATTTCAAAACTCATGCCAAATTAAGCCAGGTTGTGCGAAGAGAAAAAGGAAAGCTAACCAGCTATATCCATATCGGGACGGGTAATTATCATCCCGTCACCGCTCAAATTTATACTGATTTATCCTATTTCAGTTCCAATCAAAAATTAGCCCATGAAGTCGCCCAGGTGTTCAATTATGTAACCGGGCTCGCTGAACCCGACGAATTAAATCACTTGTTGATATCGCCCCTGCATTTGCGCGCAGTTTTACTGGGAAAAATTGAAAACGAGGTTGAATTCGCACGAAAGGGAAAGCCTGCTGCAATCTGGGCGAAGATGAATTCACTCGTCGACCCGCAGATCATAGACGCATTTTATCGCGCCAGCCAGGAAGGTGTCAAAATAGAGCTAATCGTGCGCGGGATATGCTGCCTGCGGCCTAATATTCAGGGAATTTCTGAAAATATACGCGTCAAATCAATTGTTTGGCGATTTCTTGAACATAGCAGAATCATCTGTTTCGGCAATGGTGGCGGTTTGCCTTCGAAAAAAGCTGAAGTCTATATAGGTTCTGCAGATCTGATGCCGCGCAACCTGGACCGCCGTGTAGAGGTGATGATTCAATTATCAAATTCAACAGTACGCAAACAGGTCCTCAATCAGATTATGCTGGCCAATTTTGCAGATAACCAGCAAAGTTGGGAGATCCTTTCTGACGGGACATCCAGACGCATTGTATTAAGGGAAGGTGAGGAACCATTTAACACCCAGAACTATTTCATGACCAACCCAAGCTTGTCCGGGCGCGGAGAATCGTTGAAAGATAATGCACCTAAACGGTTTTTGAAAGCCGACAAAAGAAAGCTCAAGAAAAACCAAAACTAAATTGGTGTGTTGATGAATAATCTTAAGGCTGAAAAAGCTCAGGGGCGATTGACCTCGCGCCAACCTGTGGCCGTGATTGATATCGGTTCAAATTCTGTCCGCCAGGTTATTTATGAAGGACTGACACGAGCCCCAGCGGTACTCTTCAATGAAAAGGTTCTGTGTGGCTTGGGAAAAGGACTGGCTGACAATGGCAGGATGGACGATAATGCTGTTGATCGTTCACTGAACGCAATCCGGCGCTTTCGCGCGTTATCGCGACAAGTGGGAGTATCAGATACATTTATTGTGGCGACTGCAGCTACACGTGATGCCGAAAATGGACCAGAGTTCGTCAAGACCATAGAGGAGATTTGCAATCGCAAGGTTGAAGTTTTGACCGGCGAAATGGAAGCACATTATACGGCAAACGGAATTTCCAGTGGTTTCCATAATCCTGCTGGTATTGTCGGGGACATCGGTGGAGGTTCCCTGGAGCTAGCGCTGGCTGGAGCAAAGAAACCAAAAGGTCAGACTTTTCCCCTTGGCGGTCTGCAATTGCGCGATCTGGCAAAAAGTGATCTGCAATATGCGCGCAAAATTGCCACTAAACATATCAAAAAATGTGAATTGAACTGGTGTGACAACAACCGCATTTTTTATGCAATCGGTGGAACCTGGCGTTCTCTGGCAAAACTGCATTTGAACCATAACAATTATCCCTTGCAGGTCATACATCACTACAAAGTCAATGCCCGCGAACTGGTAAAATTTTGTAATGAAGTGGTTGATCGCAATGTTGAGGATATCAGTGGCATTGCTAGCGTTTCAAAAAACCGGCGCAGTCTGCTCCAATATGGCGCAATTGTTCTGGCTGAAACTCTGACCCATCTCAATGCGGAGGATGTCCTGATGTCTTCACTAGGTGTACGTGAAGGCTATCTTTATTCGCGACTGAACAAAAACGAACGAGAAAAAGATGCCCTGCTGGAAGCCGCTTGGGAACTGGCAGTACTGCGGGCACGCAGCCCCGCCCATTCATCAGATTTGGCTCAATGGACAGGTGAAGCATTCAACATTTTTGGAATTGATGAGAGCAAAGAAGAACGCCGTTATCGAATTGCAGCCTGCTATCTTGCCGATATCGGCTGGCGAGCCCACCCAGATTATCGTGCCACTCAAAGTCTTGGTATCATATCCAATGCCGGGTTTGTCAGCATCAGCCATGAAGGCAGGGCTTATCTGTCTTTGGCAAATTTCTACCGGTATCAGGGTCTGGGTCAAAGAGTGGTACCACCACCCATTGCAGAATTGGCCGGTGAGCGGATTACTGTTAGGGCAAGAATTCTGGCTGGACTGTTCAGACTTGGCTATTTGTATTCAGCATCTACGCCGGGTATTTTGGAGCAAATTAAATTTGTTAAAGATGAACACAGGTTTTTGATGAACCTGCCTGAAGGCATCAGCGATTTGTCAGGAGAAAGACCTGATTTACGTCTAAGACAGCTGGCACGAGAAGCTAATATAGAAATTGCCATCAATTTGGTATAATTTCTGCTTTGTGAAATTCGCGCCCAATCTACTCATGAAAATACTCGCAACCGGGAAACAATATATCAATGATCACTCTGCCAACCGCTAAAATTGCTGAAAAATATCAAACTGTTGCAATAGTTCGTGAAATTGAATCTCCTGAAAATCCAGGCGGCCTGGAAAAGCGCGTTTCTGTTGTGCCGGAAGATGTAAAAAAATTGACTGAAGAAAGGTGCCGCGTTTTCGTCGAAACGAGGGCAGGAAACGGAGTTGATTTTTGCGATGAAGAATATTTGAGGGCGGGAGCGGAAATACAAAATGAAGATGAAATCTACAAAAATAAAGATCTAGTCATCAAGTTCAAAGGGCCATCGATTGCCAGCATAGAACAAATGCGCGAAGGATGCACTTTGTTATGCATGGCCCATTTTAACTCATTTCCTGATCGTGCAAGAATGCTTGAACGCAGGCAAATCAATGTCATCGCCATGGAAGAGATTCTGGAATCGCCAAAGTTTCAAGACCCAACTGTTATTCTTGGCAGAACAGCAATGGCAGCAGCGCTGCAACCCTTTGCTGACAAAAACAGTTTGGGAGGTCTCAAGATAAGGGTATTGGAATGGACTTCGAGAACTGCTCCGGCAATCCGGCGGGCAGGTAACAGAGACCCAAGGTCCCTGAAAATACTTCAAAGCGATGTTGAGATTGATGCATGTGATGCACTAGGGCCCGATAGTTTGTATTTTTATGACAGCACCACACTGGATAACCCGAAATTGATTGAAAATTTGCGCCAGTTGGCATGCAACCTGTTTGATCTTGCACAATTTGAAAAAAACTCAGGAGTTCAGGCAGTCGAGTCCTGGCGTGAAGATCATGTCCCCCATGAATTCGGCCTGCGGCGTATCCAGTGCCTCCATCAAACCGGCCAGGCGGGCGCCAGATATGGATTATCATTGTTGAAGAAGAACAAACCCCAGCTTGATTTAGCAAACGCCAGGGCGGTGGTGTTGGGCTATGGCAATGTTGGACAAGGTGCCCTGCATGAATTATACGACCATGGGTTAGGTCAAATTGCTGTATTGGGGAGGAGCCATACGCAAAGCGGGCGTATCGATTATTGGTTGAAACAGGCAGATATCGTCATCAACGGAGCCGAACAGCCGGAACATTTGCGTGGGATGAACTTCCTCATTACCAATCGTCATCTAAAATCTTTTTTAGGCGATGGTTCGGTTGTCATTGACCTGGTGGGCGGCAGTCCAACTAATCGCTCACCGGTTGAACCGGTATTGGCTTGTACTTTTCTTGACGATCCCCATTTTGTGCAGGATGGTGTTAGTGTATCTGCCCTTTGGGGGTGGCCGATGCTTGGAATGATGCGGGAAACTGCTGTTGCCTATTCCGGCCAGGTGGTTGATGTGCTTGTCGGTCGCGAGCGGCTGATTGACGGATTGGATAAATTGACACCAGGGGTTGCCAGGGCACTGGTTTGCGGACCCCATTTAATTTAGCTAAATGTTTGAAACAACAAGAGACGGATTGCATGGGACTGTTACAAGAAGGTGTCTGGAGAGATCAATGGTATGATACTAAATCTTCATCTGGAAAATTTGTACGCAAGCAATCTCATTTTCGTAACTGGATAACCGCTGACGGCTCACCGGGTGAATCGGGTACAGGCGGCTTCAACGCTGAATCTGGACGTTATCATTTATATATTTCCCACGCCTGTCCATGGGCTCATCGCACGATGATTTTTAGGTCCTTGAAGGGTTTGGAAGACATGATTGCGGTGTCGGTGGTCAATTGGCTGATGGAGGACAATGGCTGGACATTTGAGGAAGATGAGGGTGTCGTTGCCGATGATATCAATAATTCGCGATATCTGTATCAGGTCTATACCGCAGCTCAGGATGATTATAGTGGCCGGGTAACGGTGCCGGTTTTATGGGACAAGAAATCCAATACCATTGTCTCTAATGAATCATCGGAAATCATTCGTATGTTCAACACCGCATTTGATGATGTGGGTGCGGTGAAAGGCGATTACTACCCGCAAGAACTTCGCGGTGAGATTGACGAAGTTAATGCCCGTATTTATTCTGCGGTAAATAATGGGGTTTACAAATGCGGTTTTGCAACAACTCAGGAGGCTTATGAAACGGCTTTTGGGGAATTGTTTGAAACACTGGAATGGCTCGAGCAGCGCCTGACTAATACCAGGTATTTGATTGGTAATACAATCACCGAGGCAGACTGGCGGCTATTTACGACACTATTGCGTTTCGATCCGGTTTATGTTGGTCATTTCAAGTGTAATCTCAAACGCATTGCCGATTATCCAAGCATGTCCAATTATCTTCGCGATCTTTATCAGCAACCGGGCATTGAATCGACGGTTAATCTCGTTCATATCAAAAACCACTATTATGGCAGCCATGAAACAGTTAACCCAACGCGTATTGTTCCGGTTGGTCCGCACCTGGATTACAACGCTCCCCACAACCGGAATGAAATGGATTGAGCGAAAGGCAAAAGGTCAAACCAACAGGGTAATACCGGATAGAAAAATTAGTCCCAATATTATTTGTTTGAACAAATGATCATTCAGATAGGGGTAGATTTTTACACCAAGCCAGGAACCTACAAAAATTGCCGGGATACACCAAGCCAGATTGATTAGCGTGGGACCTGTTATCATGCCTTTGATTGCGAACGTTGCAATGGTCAATGCATGTATGACAACGACAAAAGGTTGATAAACGCCACGTTGTGTGTTGCGCGGCCACCCCCTTACTCCTGACCAGATGGTCGGTGTTAAACCGGAAAGACCCGCGAACCCACCCATAAAACCACCAACAAAACCGACAATTGAATCGGCAACTTTTCCACCGATTTCACCGATATGTGTGTTGGGACGAAATACCATCCAGATGCCATAGAAAATCAGAAGCACCGCAACAGTTTTCTTAAACAAATCCGGGGATGCGTAACCCAACGCATATGCACCTATGGGCACAGCCAAAAGTCCAAAAACCACAAAAGGCATCAAACGGGAAAAATCCAGCGTTGATCGCAATTTGTAGAGCGGGGTAAAATGCATAAAGATACCGCAGGTCACAACAAGAGGAATTGCTGCGATGGGGTCCATGATATGCAGCCACACAGAATTCATAATCAGCGCATCTGCAAATCCTATTGCACCGGAAACAAATGCGGCAACAAAGGCACCTAATATCAGCAGAGGAATAAAGTAGGCTGGATCAGCGATCATTTGATATTGCGGCTTAAAATGGGTGTCAAATCATCTTCATAGGCAAAAACTGCCGGCTGCCCACCGGTATGGAAAAACAACAAATTGTCAGTTTTTTCAGACTGCCGGGCGCAGTTCAAAAAACCTGCCATGGTGCGGCCAGTATAGACGGGATCAAGGACAATGCCCTCATTTTGAGCGGTTAAATTGATCGCCTCAAGCACGGCTTCGTTGATTTTGCCATAGCCAGGTGCAAGAACATCATCATTGAGATCAATGTCTTCATCGCTGACCGGATTCTCAATGTCTAATATTTTGGCAATTCCCTGACAATGACTGAAAATACGCGGCCGCTGCAGATGCTTTTGTCGCCTGACACAAATTCCGCGAACAGGTATTGAACAGCCCAATGCGCGCAGACCGAAAAGCAGCCCTGCATGGGTAGCACCACTACCTGATGCAACGACTACTTCATCGATGACGCATTTATCGCGGTCAATTTGTTCAAGAAGTTCACTAGCAGCGGCAACATATCCCAATGCGCCCCACGGTGGGTGGCCATGGCTGAGGTGAATGACATAGGGTATTTTGCCTTCGGCTTTTAATTTCGTTGCAATTTCTTCCAATTGCCGGTCTGCGCCCTCCTCATCCTCACCCGTGGGAAATGAATGAAGAATTGCACCATATAACCGGCTCAATAATATATTGCCGGAATGGCGATAAAGCGGTGAAGAATTGGGGACACGTTCCTCGATTTGTATGTGGCATTGCAGGCCGGTTTTACAGGCACTGGCAGCAGTTAGTCGCGCAAAATTGGATTGCAAAGCACCGGTTATCAGGATTGTATCCGCTTTGATTGCCGATGCCTGTCCAAAATAAAATTCCAGCTGCCTGACTTTGTTACCACCCATGCCAAGACCTGTGCAATCATCGCGTTTGACCCACAGTTGCGCACCCTGCATCTTTTTGCTGAGATTGGGCATTAATTCCAATGGTGTTGGTGAATGCGTCAAACTGACACGCGGCAAGTCATCGAATGCACCCAGTAAACAGGAGGCGTTTTTAATGACATCAGGAGATATTTGAACGCGCATGTGAGAACCACCTGTTGATAATTCGGGGTATTATTCTGCTGCGATCTGTTTTACGTTGTCGGGCAATTTGAAAACCTGGATTTTCTTACCGGAAAACCCGAGTGCTATCTCGCCATTTTTTAATTGCAATGCGCGTTCACCAAACAATTCATAACGCCATCCCCTCAATGCACTGACATCGGCCTGGTCGTCTGCTGCAATGCGTTCAAGATCTGAGACATTGGCAATTACCTTTGCAGCCACACCCTCTTCTTCGACCGTCAACTTCAGCAAGACCTTCAACATTTCGGTCGCCGCCGCAGTCCCCTCAGGAGCCTGGCGCGGTATTGGCAGGGCGGGAAGCTGATCTGGATCCATAGCCAGGGCTTGAGCAACAACTTCCAGCAATTCCCTGCCATATCGGTTTTTGTCAAATCCTCTTTTCATTGAGCGCATAGACCCTAGGGCCCTGTCATCTCTGGGAGGGTTCGACATGATTTCGTAAATCATATCATCCTTGATTACCCTGCCTCTAGGAACGTCCATTTTGCGGGCCATATTCTCCCGCCATTGGGCCAATTTCATCATGATTGCCAATTCACGTGGTTTGCGGGCTCTCATTTTGAGACGCTTCCAGGCATTTTCCGGTGGCATGTCATAAGTTTCAACCGATGTCAGAACCTTCATTTCTTCAGCAACCCAGTGAGCCCTGTCTTGCTCTTCCAGATTTGCCTTGATCGAAATATATACTTTACGCAGATGCGTTACATCTCCTAACGCGTAAGTCAGTTGTTTGTCACTCAAAGGACGTGCCGCCCAATCAGTGAACCGGGATGATTTATCGACACGTGCGCCGGTAATTTTATATACCAGCTGGTCATAAGAAATCGAATCACCAAACCCGCAAACCATTGCCGCTACCTGCGAATCGAATACAGGATGAGGCAGCAAATTCCCTAACTTGTATATTATTTCGATATCCTGCCGCGCGGCGTGAAATACTTTGACCACGCCTTCATCGCTCATCAGTTCGAAGAATGGTGCCAGATCAAAATCTTTTGCCAGAACATCGACAATTACCGCCTGTCCGGGCCATCCCAATTGTATCAGGCACAATTTGGGCCAAAATGTTGTCTCGCGCAGAAATTCGGTGTCGACTGTGACATAATCATGCTTGGAGATGTCTAGGCATATTTCAGCCAGGGTATTTGTATCTGAGATTATTTTCATAGGGTTCTATAACTATACTATCCACGTTTTTGGCGGCCAGATGGCCATTAGCGACAAAAATCCAAGTTTAAACCCTAAGTGATGAATTTGAAAGTCCTGACGGTTTTGATTTTTGTTATTTTTGCAATTGTGAGCGTATTTCAAGCATTTCTGCCAGATGTTACGTTTATTTTACATTCGATAAAATTAACGCCCTTTGGCGCGCCCTCTCTTTTGGGAGGATTTGCGGGTTAATTTCATCATCATTGGCGAAGTTCTCATGAGCATGGCAAATTTGGTTTTCTGACTTTCAGGTACAACTCCCCTCACCCACATGCGCCAAAGTGTAATAATGGCGAGTGCGGCATGAACAATAGAAGTAAAATAGAACAACACAAACGGCCCATATAGTTCCATCATATATGAACCCGCTGCCGGACCTATGATGGCGCCAATCGACCAGAAGAACATCAATCCGGCAGCAATCTGGATAAATTCATCCTTCTTGGCATGATCATTGGCATGGGCTGCGGACAACGAATAAAGCGGCAGAGAAAACGCACCAAACATAAAGATTCCAATCATATTCAGATAATAATCGTCCTTGGCGAATCCGGTGATAAAATAGCCTGCAGCTGCCGCACCCAGTGTAGCGATGATCAAAACTTCACGACGACCATATTTGTCTGATAACCAGCCCAGTGGATATTGCAAAACCGCGCCACCAAAAATACCGGCGCTCATAAAGGTGGCGACAGCGGCAACCGACATGCCAATAGACTGGGCGTAAACGGGCCCTACCAGACGAAAAGTGGCACCTGTCAGGCCAATGGCAATACAGCCGATACAGGCAATGGGTGAGATTTTCCAGACTTTGTTCAGGCTGAAAGATACTTGTGAGGGTTGACGCGGATTAGATCGATCAGCCAGCGATATGGGTACCATGGAGATGCACACGATGATCGCCATCACCGCAAAAATTGCAAATCCCTGTGCCCCGATAAACGGGATTAAAAACTGAGATCCGGTGACGCAGGCAATATCGACTATTCTGTAGACGGATAAAACTTTGGCCCTGATTTCATTTTTTACACCGGAATTGATCCAGCTGTCCACCGTTGCAAACAGACAGGAAAAACAAAAACCCATCAATATACGAAGACCAAACCACGCCAGAGGATCAATCCATAAAATGAATATCAGTGTCCCAGATGCCGCTATGGCAGCCATCGCACTGAACAGCCTGATATGGCCGACGGCCTGAAGCATCCGCGAGACGACCAGCGCACCGACCATGAAGCCGAGGAAGTAGCCCGCCCCCATGGCGCCGATTTGTACGGTGGAAAAGCCTTCGCTGGTGCCGCGAATAGCGATTAGCGTACCTTGCAGACCGTTGCCAGCCAGCAAAACGCCAGCGGCGATCAATAGGGGAATCAGGGGGCGAATGGCTAACATGTCCGGATTGAGGCTAGTGCAGAAGGAAATTAATTGAAAGCCTGGATATTGCATTGCTAAATGAGAAACCATGCATAATTTGCATAAGTCAAAATAGCATGACTGCAACTGCGGTGACCTTGACAAATCACCCAATTCCATGTGTTTGTCGCGCAAATCTTTTTTGCGCGCTCTTTTCAATACATTTTGATTGGGCCGCGACCACAAATTCCGGGAATAGTATGATGCATCCTTACCGCAGCCACACTTGTGAGGCTTTGAGAAAAACCGATGTCGGTTCAACCACGCGCCTATCAGGTTGGGTCCATCGTGTACGTGACCATGGTGGCGTATTATTCATCGATTTACGCGATCATTACGGCATTACACAGGTTGTTGCCGACCCTGATTCCGACGCTTTTGGTGTCGCAGAAACTGCGCGCGGAGAATGGGTGATACGCGTTGATGGCAAAGTCAAAGCGCGTGATGACGAAGCGGTCAACAAAAACCTGCCGACCGGTGACATTGAAGTCTATGCAGAAAAAATGGAAATACTGTCTGCTGCTGCCGAGTTGCCGCTGCCGGTTTTTGGCGAACCGGAATATCCCGAAGATATTCGCCTCAAATATCGTTTCCTGGATTTGCGCCGTGAAACACTGCATGCCAATATTATGAAACGCTCCGCCATCGTTGCTGAAATGCGCAACAAAATGAACGAAGCCAGATTCACAGAGTTTCAAACGCCTATTCTGACCGCTTCTTCACCGGAAGGTGCGCGTGATTTTCTTGTGCCAAGTCGTATACATCCGGGTAAATTTTACGCGCTTCCCCAAGCGCCACAGCAATTCAAACAGCTGATCATGATGAGCGGATTTGATCGTTACTTCCAGATCGCACCGTGTTTTCGCGATGAAGATCCGCGCGCTGATCGCCTGCCTGGCGAATTCTACCAACTCGATGTGGAAATGAGTTTTGTTGAGCAGGATGATGTGCTCGAAGCAATGGAACCGGTATTGCGCGGTGTGTTTGAAACTTTTGCCGAAGGTAAACCGGTCAGTCAGGAATTTCGCCGCATATCCTACGCCGATTCGGTCCGCAAATATGGCAGCGACAAGCCAGATCTAAGAAACCCGATTGAGATGGAAGCGGTAACGAACCATTTTGCCGGTTCCGGGTTTAAAATCTTTGCCGGCATGATCGAGAACAATCCAAAAGTCGAAGTGTGGGCCATTCCGGCAAAATCCGGTGGCAGCCGGGCATTTTGTGACCGCATGAATTCCTGGGCACAAAAACAAGGCCAGCCGGGCCTGGGTTATATATTCTGGCGCAAGGAAGACGAGGCCATTGCTGGTGCAGGACCTCTGGCAAAAAATATCGGGCCTGAGCGCACAGAAGCCATACGTCAACAATTAAACCTTGCTGATGGCGATGCCTGTTTCTTTGTTGCCGGAGAACCGGGCAAATTTGCATCATTTGCCGGGGATGCCAGAACGAGAGCTGCAGAAGAATTGAAGCTGATCGATGAAGACCGGTTTGAACTGTGCTGGATTGTTGATTTCCCGATGTATGAGTGGGATGAAGAAAACAAGAAAATTGATTTTTCCCATAACCCGTTCTCAATGCCCGAAGGTGGGCTTGAAGGCTTAACGACCCGCGACCCACTGGAACTCAAAGCGGCGCAATATGATCTGGTTTGTAACGGTTTTGAAATCGCCTCAGGTGCCATTCGTAACCACAAGACGGAAGTGATGGAAAAGGCTTTCGAAATCGCCGGTTACAGCAAGGACGTTCTGGAAGAACGCTTTGGCGGCAT
>JAAENI010000100.1 GCA_024224595.1 Hyphomicrobiales bacterium | reverse complement strand
GCGCTTGAATTCATCTGTAAATACTCGTCGCTCTCTTTTGACCATTGGGTCCTCCTGTTACCGTTAAGTTATCAGAAGTCCCTCCACTTTATCGGGGTAAGTCCAAGAATTCCTTAATTGGAATAAATGTAAGAATGGTGGGTTTTCCACAAAGTCAATTTCTAAGCTTCGACAAGCCGATCTGCTACGAATATCCGCTTTGAAGAGTTACGAAGTTAGTCCTCTAAGGTCGGCATTGGGCTGTAAGTTCCAATTGAGGTGATGTAATCCAAGGTCACAAATAGACTCAAAGCCATCACCCAAACACCACATTAACTATTTATCCGGTTTATCAAGTGTATACTGCCGCACCCATCGATTTAACACCTGAAATTCATCAGTTTAACGTCACCCAGAATCAACAGGCAGTTTTATGCAAGCCATCACAGAGCAACCTGATCAAACTGACAGTAGACGCGCGGTCTGGACAATAATGTTCAGCATTTTGACACCGCTGATCATTATCGCACTTATTTTAGCGGCAATCGGTAAAGGCAATGCATTATTTCTGCCGCTGTTAGATGGCTTTAAAACGGCTTCTGCAATAATTTTATCGTTCCTGGGGGGAATTCGCTGGGGGTCCGAATTGAGAAATCAGGTGATAAAGCCGTTGATTCTTTTTGCTACAATTATTCCCGCAATCATCGGCTGGATCTGTCTGTTCCTGTCTGGCCCTCTGGCAATTGGTCTGTTGTTGATTGCCGTGTGTGCGATGGGTGCTTGGGACAGTTTCTACTGGCATGAAAAAGCTGATATAAAATGGTATGCGAGTGTTCGTACGGTGATGACTTTGATAGCCGCTTTTATGCACAGTCTGGTTTTACTTACAATTTTATGACTGAATCATCGACTTAGTTGGCTTCCTGATAATTCATAAACCTGATTTTGTCCCAACATCCATACACGCATATTACCCTGGTCAAAAAGGCCGGAAAATGCTTTGTGACTGACATTCAACCCGCCGGTAAACGCGCCAAAAGCCGGTAATATCAGGCGTCGTTGATCGCCAACAAAACATCGTCTTCGCAGCCTTTTATTGCGCCTGTGGATGACGGCGCATGGATGCAGGTGGCCGCTGATTTCACCATATTGACGAGCAAACAAATCGTTATCAACCGGCTCGCTCATTTGTTCGTGACGAAAGTGCAACGGTCCAATGGTGAGTTCTTCCTGGCAATTTCCCTGCAGTTCTGCCGGACCATTGGGGTCATGGTTTCCGCAAATCCATATCCAGTCTTTGCCTTGCATCAATTCACTCAGTTGAACACGGTATTGGAGTGGCAGAGAACTTGCACTGTCGTCACGGTGGAAGCTATCACCCAGACAGATCACTTTTTCTGGTCTCCAGCGCTCAATACAGCGACGAAGTTTAATAAGTGTTTCACCCGTATCATAAGGTGGAATCAGGCTACCGCCAGAAGCAATTGCCGCACCTTTTTCCAGATGTAAATCTGACACAATCAAACAGTTGTGTTTCGGCCAGAACAATCCTCCTTGATGATCACAATAAAACTGCTCACCCTGGAACAATATTTTGCCGAAAGTCGTTTCTGTCTCAGCTGTTGCTCGCTCCATCTGCATCGAAAGTGCTCTCATTCCTCGTTTCATTCATCAATTCTTCCGCAGCTTCAGCCAGTAACAGTTCCTGAGCCTCCCCGGCAATAGGTTCTTTGCCAATTTCCAGCATGATAGGAATTGCCAGAGGAGAAATACGTTCGAGGTCCTGATGAATAATACCGGTTTTGATTCGCTTCAGCATATCTCCTAATCGGTGAATATCCAAAAGCCCTTTGGCTGCATCATCGCGGGTTGCCTGCAGCAGCAGGTGATCGGGCTCATGCGTTCGCAATACGTCATAGATCAAATCTGATGAAACGGTCATCTGGCGACCGCTTTTTTCTTTGCCTGGATGGCGTTTCTCGATTAGCCCGGCAATAGTTGCGCATTGGCGAAAGGTCCGTTTCAGCAAAAAAGAACCCGCCAGCCATTCCTCCAGATCATCACCCAGCATATCTTCATCAAACAGGGCGTTGAGGGATAGTTCACCGGCCTTCAGTAGTTGCCCCAAATCACGCAGGCCCCATATTGCGAGGGCATAATCTGTTGCGACAAATCCCAGGGGTTTTGTACCGGCCCGCTCCAGTCTGCGTGTCAGCAACATTCCCAATGTCTGATGGGCTAGGCGTCCTTCAAAAGGATAGATAATCATATAGAAATTATCGTCCCGGGGGAAAGTCTCGACCAGCAGTTCATTGCGACCCGGTAAAATCGAACTGATTTTTTGTATGTTCAACCATTCGCCCACCTGTTTGGGCAGCCTTTTCCAGGTCGCAGAATCTGCCAGCATTGCCCTTACCTGTTCAGCCAGAAATGTGGAAAGTGGAAACTTGCCACCCACATAGGAAGGGATTTTCGCAGTGGTGTTATTGGCATTGGAAACATAACAGATATTTTCCCGTATCCCTTCAAAGCGCAAAGTTCTTCCGGAAAACAGGAAAGTATCCCCGCCGGTAAGGCTCTCAAGAAAACCTTCTTCAATTTTGCCTAGTATAGGCCCACCACGTACATTTCCACCTCTGCCCTGGTGACGGGTCAGACGTACCTGCAACATCGGTGCTTCAATGATCGTTCCCGCATTCAATCGATATTGCTGGGCAATTTTGCCATTCGAGATACGCCATGAACCTTCGTCGGTTTTGCGTATCTTTGCGTATTGCTCATAGGTTTTCAGCGCATAACCGCCGGTAGCAACAAAATCCAGAACTCGTTCAAACTGGGCTTGCGCCAGATTTGCGTAGGGTGCCGCCGAAATAATTTCGCCATAGAGAATATCTTCAATAAAAGGTGCACCACAAGCCGAGCCGAGCACATGCTGAGCCAAAACATCCAACGATCCCTCACCAATTGGCGGGGTATCCTGATGTCCAAGATAGTTGGCATCCAACGCTGCCTGACATTCAAGAATTTCGAATCGATTGGCGGGAACAAGGATGGCTTTTGATGGTTCGTCCATACGGTGGTTAGAGCGGCCAATTCTTTGCGCCAGCCTGCTGGCACCTTTGGGCGCACCAATATGAACGACCAGATCAACATCTCCCCAGTCTATGCCCAGATCAAGTGTTGAAGTGGCCACAATTGCTGCAAGTGCATTGTTAGCCATTGCCGTTTCCACTTTGCGTCTTTGAGATACGTCAAGGGATCCATGGTGAAGTGCAATCGGCAGGTTTTCATCATTCACTTTCCAGAGCTCTTTAAACAGTAGTTCCGCTTGTGAACGTGTATTGACAAACAGTAACGTGGTCTGATGTTCCCTGATTGCCTGATATACATCACCCATCGCATAGCGCGCCGAATGTCCGGACCAGGGCACATGTTTTCTGGTTTTCAGTATGGTGATTTGCGGGCGAGCCCCACCTTCTACTTTGATCAGGCTCGACATGTTTACTTCGCCAAATGGCCCCTGACCAACCAGCCATTGGCGTAATTCATCAGGCTGCGCAACAGTTGCAGAAAGACCGATTGTTTTAAGTTTCGGGCAAATTCGTCGCAACCGGGCGAGCGCCAGACAAAGCAACTGGCCGCGTTTTGATGTAACCAGGGAGTGTAGTTCGTCAAAAATTACGATATCAAGATCTTCAAAAAACCGGTCAGCATCCTTAGCCGCGATCAGCAGGGATAATTGTTCTGGTGTGGTCAGAAGGATATCGGGTGGATTTAATTTTTGACGCTGACGTTTGTGGGTTGGTGTATCGCCGGTGCGCGTTTCAATGTTCACACCCAGATTCATCTCACGAACCGGCAACCCTAAATTGCGCTCAATATCGACAGCAAGTGCCTTTAGGGGAGAAATATAAAGGGTATGTATTCCCAGTTTTGCACTACCCGGTTTACGGTCGTTTCTTGATCGGTTGGAAGAAATGGAAATCAATGAAGGCAGAAAGCCTGCCAGTGTTTTACCTGCACCGGTCGGCGCAATTAACAGGGTCGAATGACCTGTTTGGGCTTCACACAACAACTCCAGCTGGTGGGCTCTGGGTGTCCAGCCTTTTTGCTCGAACCAACTGTTGAATGGGTCCGGTAGTTGTGTGTTCACAACAGGTATGCTTTGAGGATTATCTTGCTTGCTCACAGTTAAAACTCTATTCATTCAGTAGCAAACCGTCGAGAGAAGAAAATGTTATTTGCCCGTTTACTCACCCGTTTACCCTGTGGACTATTTTCAGTTTTGGTGATTTTGGGGTACTGCGAGGTATCTCAAGCCAAAAATTCATTTGCTATACTTGCCATTTCCTGGCAGCCGGCATTTTGCGAATATCGTCAAAATCGTCCAGAATGTGCTTCCCAGATATCGACACGTTATGATGCTTCGCATTTTTCACTGCATGGGCTCTGGCCGGGACCTCGCAGTCGCGTCTATTGCGGTATTCCCGGTCCAACCATCAAGTTGGACAAAAGTGGACGCTGGGGCAAATTGCCTGAGTTGCATCTAAATCCAAGCTTGATGAGCAAGTTGAGGCAGATCATGCCTGGAACCAGATCGTTTCTCCAGCGCCATGAATGGGTGAAACACGGTTCTTGCCACGAAAATGGGTCGACCAATGGTTACTATTCTGATTCCCTGCGACTGGTTAACGAACTGAACAACTCACCAGTACAAAAGCTGTTTTCAGACAGTTTGGGCAAATTCCTCAAGGTAGAAGATATTCAGGCGATGTTCAACATGGCATTTGGCAAGGGTTCAGGGCAACGAATTAGGCTTAAATGTCGAAAAGATGGTGATCGTCTGCTAATATCCGAGTTAACCATTGGGTTATATGGTATATTTGATGAACATACTTCTCTATCCAAACTAATTCTGGCGGCAAATCCAACAAATTCTGGATGCAAAGGTGGTATTGTTGACAGGGCAGGCATACAATGATTACCCACTCACCTGACGATTGTCACTTGAACCAGATAGGAGCGCCACCTAGTTTAAGGTTTGGATCATTGCCAACCACAGGAAAATATCATGAGTGAGCGCGTCAATAAATTTTTGGGTGACACCCCGGGCAGAACGCTGATCCGCCTGCTTGTCATTTCATTTGTTGTTGGCATCATTATGAGTACCATCGGTCTTACACCAATTGACCTCTGGTATAATTTGCAAGACTTTGTCTATCGCCTCTATCACTTGGGTTTTGATGCTATATGGCGAATTTCAAAATATTTTGTTTGGGGCGCTGTGATTGTTGTTCCAGTATTCCTGTTAATGCGCTTGATGAGTTTCAAACGCTGATTGCGGGATGGAACAGTCAAACTCCTCGCTGAAGCAATCAATATCTCAAGTGCAGCCTGAAGACCGATCAGGCAATAACCGGTTTGTAGTTACCCACAAACTTGTTTTATCCATCGCAGTTCCCGTGTCATTTGGGTATCTGACGACACCAATTTTGGGGTTGGTTGACACAGCAGTCATTGGTCAATTGGGAGTTCCCGCGTTGATCGGTGGATTGGCCATTGGCACCGTGTTGGTCGATATATTTCTCTTTACTTTCAATTTCCTGCGCTCTGGCACAGTTGGCCTAACCGCTCAGGCTTATGGTGCGGGCAGCGAAATAGAAATTCAGGCAACTCTTTTCAGGGCTCTTGGACTTGCTGCCATTATTGGAATTGTTCTGGTTGCCATCACACCAGTTTTGCTTTCTATCGGCCTTTGGTTCATGGCTCCTGGAGAAGCCACCAGGAATGCGACTGCTACCTATTTTCAAATCAGAATGATATCTGCGCCATTTGCTTTGGTAAATTACGCTTTATTTGGTTGGTTTGTTGGCCGCAATTCAACCAATATAGCTCTGCTGCTTCAAGTATTGCTGAATACAATAAATATTGTTTTATCGATTGTGTTTGTGCTGGGGTTCAACTGGGGGATAACGGGCGTTGCCATCGCCACTGTAATTGCTGAAATTCTTGCCAGCCTGACGGGTTTTGCTATCGCCTGGAAATCACTCCGCAAAAAACCCATGCCAACATGGTCACAAATTTATGATACTTCCGCCGTCAAGCGGATGATGTCGATGAATGGCGATATCATGATCCGCTCTTTTGCATTGTTATTTGCTTTTGGTTATTTCACAGCGCAGGGTGCCAGATATGGTGATATCATTTTGGCCGCCAATGC
>JAAENI010000099.1 GCA_024224595.1 Hyphomicrobiales bacterium | reverse complement strand
GGTAAGCTCTTGAACACTTACAAAATAAATCAGGTGCTGTGGAAATAAAGTTTGTGAGTGCATACACCGATAAAACTAACGTGCCGGACACAATACGCCAAAATCAACCTATAGTTGAAAATGAGACAATCAAACGCCTCCGTATCGGTTCTGTATCTGCCTTTTTAATAATAAGCAGCGGAATTTATATCATGCTATTGATTTCAGCATTGCGCTGGACCAATTCTCCTTTCCTGGGTCTCCTGCTTGATCCCAATCTCGTTGTAAACGCATCCACTCCCGAAAGTTGGCCCGCCAGACAGCTTGAAACACCTGTTAATTATCCTGAACGCCTCATTGAAATTGATGGGCAACCCGTCACAGAACCGGCAGATATATCGGATATACTGTCGGCGCACCCGGTTGGCACAGAACTATCCTTCAAATTTGTTCAACCAAGCAACTCTCGTATTTTGCCCACTAAAAGCCAGAGGGAACGCATTGTCACCCTGCCCCTTATGGAACCAAGCAATGCTATTCTCTGGCGCCAATTTGGCATCCTGTACGTTATTGGGTTGATTACCTTAGCAATTGGCATCTGGACTTTCTGGATGCGCCCCGACAGTGAAGCCGCCCAAACATTTGCCATGTATACTGCCGCAGCAGCCATCGCAATCGGCGGTTTGTTTCAAATGGAAACAACTCACGACGTGGCTCGCCTCTGGATAGTTGCATTGAGTTTTGCAGGGAGTCTCAACGTCCAATTTGCAATTGTGTTTCCATATCGAATTCGTTT
>JAAENI010000098.1 GCA_024224595.1 Hyphomicrobiales bacterium | reverse complement strand
TGAAGCACTTGAAGAAGGAGTGAAGATCAATTGGTTGCGTACTATCAAGGAAATTGATGAAACCACCTATACCGTTGAGGTGATGGAACTTGATGAAAATGGTCGCCCCCAACCAACCGGTGAGGTTGAAATTCTTGAAGCCGATTCATTGATCATGGCGGTTGGTCAGGAAACTGACACCCATTTTCTGGAGAAGCTGGCCGGGCTTGAATTTGGTGATAATAATGAAGTGCTGGTTGGTATAAATATGATGACCAGTGTTGATGGAATTTTTGCCGGGGGAGATATGGTGCCAACCGAGCGTTCGGTAACCATTGCCACCGGTCATGGTAAAAAAGCTGCCCGCAATATCGATGCCTGGCTGCGCGGTGGAAGCTACCATAGTGAAGAGAAAAACCCGATTATCGGCCATGAAAAATTAAACGTCTGGTATCGTACCCATGCGCCACAGGTTGAACAGGATAGTTTGCCTTTGAGTCAGCGTATGCAGGGTTTTGATGAAATCCTGCAGGGCATTTCAGAAGAAGATGCGTTATTTGAAGCGCGTCGCTGCCTGTCATGCGGTAACTGCTTTGAGTGTGATGGTTGCCTTGGCTCATGCCCGGAAGGTGCAGTGATAAAGTTGGGCAAGGGGAATCGTTATCGCTTCGATTATGATAAATGTACCGGTTGCGCGGTCTGCTACGAACAATGCCCATGTCATGCCATAGACATGGAAAATGAATAGTT
>JAAENI010000097.1 GCA_024224595.1 Hyphomicrobiales bacterium | reverse complement strand
GGCACATCGGATAAATCTACTTCACGTTCAGCGTGCCATGCATCATGGGCGGCTTGCATGCGTAGCCAGACACCGGCACCATCGCCGAACAATTTGCCAATTCGAGCCGCAATATTGGCCGATATCGGTTTTCGCTCATTTAGAATGTCATAGAATTGCTGGCGGGAAATTCCAAGCATTTGGCTAATCTCGACTTTTGTCCTGCCGGTAGCGGGAAGAATATCAGCCAGCAATGCACCTGGATGAGAGGGGCAGCGTTCTGGTGAGCGGATTGCAGGGTATTGGGTCATATCAGGTTCCCCAGAAGGTTTTCATGGTTGTATTGAACCGTTTGTTGGAGTCAAATCAATCCACTTTGCGCAATGATCTGATAGGCCATAAGCGAAATATGCCTTACCAGTGAACGCTACAAATTGGTCAAATGATGCAATATTTTAAGGTAACCTATTTCCTATCCGCATGCGCGCAACTCCTGACAAAATCAGTAAAGGCTGAAACCCAGGGTGTTC